>JAJZTV010000117.1 GCA_021847385.1 Pseudomonadota bacterium
TCTGGCATCGGCACCGGCCTCGACCTGCCCCACCTGCCACCGCAGCACCGCTATACCGGACTCGACCTGACCCAGGCGATGCTCGAACGCGCGCTACCGCGTGCCTCGGGCTTGGATATCGATTTCGTCCTGGGCGACAGCCAATGTCTTCCCTTCCCCGATGCCAGCTTCGACCATGTCGTGCTGCATCTGATTTTGGCGGTGGTACCCCAACCCCGCGCCTGTTTGGCCGAGGCCGCGCGCGTAGTCCGGCCGGGCGGGTCGATTCGCATCTTGGACAAATTCCTGCGGCCGGGGGCCATCGCCCCCATGCGGCGCTTGCTCAATCCTCTCTCGCGTCGCCTGGCCACCCGCTTGGATGTCGTGTTCGAAGAAATACTCGCCGCTTCTGGCAACCTGGCCGTGATCGACGATCGAGCCGCCCTGCTCGCCGGCTGGTTTCGCCTGATCGAGTTACGCAAAACGCATTGAAAGGAATGAAGCGAATGAAACGGCTCATTTTGCTCGGCGCCTTCTTGGCCCTCCCCGCTATCGCCCAGGATTTCAGCCGGTCAGCCGCACCGGAAAACGGCTTCAGCTATGTCTTAGGCGATGTACAGGAGCACTGGCAAGGCGGCCAGATCAGTTGGTATTACAACCCAACCAATCAACCGGCCGGTTTGAGCACGGAAGATGTGGTCGGGCTGATCAAGATCGCCACGGCGAAATGGGAAGGCATGTGCAATCTCCAGTTCAACTACCAGGGCCTCATCACCTCGGCCGCCCCCATGCTGGATGCCACCTGGAACACCATAGACCGCATCAACGTGATCGGTTGGGCCGTGCTCACTGGCAGCCGGGCCGACTACGACGGCTACACGCAGTGGTGGTATGACGCCAGCGGCAATATGGCCGATGCCGACATGGTGCTCAACAGCGCGCGCACCTGGACGCAGAGCAACAAACAGAGCTTGGAGGCGTTGATCACCCACGAACTGGGTCATGTCCTGGGGCTACAGCACTCCAAAACCTCCGAATCGATCATGTACGTCCCCTACCATACCTATAGTTACCAGCGCACCTTGCGCGGCGACGACGCCCAGGCCTGCGCTGCGCTCTATGGCGCTTCCAGCAACGCCGAATCCAACCGGCTGTTCAATTGGGCCGAGCAATACCCCAATCTCTTTGCCCCCGCCGTCGCCGCATCCGCGACCTACGCCGGCTATTACTACCGCTATTACCCGACGACCAACAGCTATGTCGGCACCAAAGATGGCATCGTCTGGTATATCGGACCGGACGGGCAACTGCAGAATCTCGGGCCGATGGGCAATTACCTCGGCACCGCCTATGGCGCCGGTTTCTGAGCACCCGGCAATCGACGCTAGGGAAATTTCCGCTATTGCATTAGCATGACGCCCGAAAATCGATCCCGCACCAACACCGTAGCGTATACCCCGCAGTGAAACCGATCCCATTCATCCTGTCTTGCGCCCTGCTCGGCCTGGCCGCTTGCGCCACCCCGCCGCAAAAAGCCCCGCCCCCCTCGCCGGTACAAAGCGCCCCGCCTCCAGAGGCCAAGCCGGCACAGCCTGCCGCCCTGCCCCCTGCGCCGACAACACCGCCTGCCGCCGAAACGCCCGCCGAACCTACGCCAAGCAAGACACCGCCGATTGCGATGCCCTGGCTCAAACCCAGCGCCTTCGCCGACCTGCCCGGCTGGCAGGACGACGACCTCAGCGCGGCTTGGCCCGCCCTGCTCAACTCCTGCAAAGGCTTGAAGGGGCAGACGGCTTGGACCAAGGTCTGCCAGTTGGCCAGCCAAATCAGTCCGTTCGATGCGGAGCGCATGCGCCAGTTCTTCGAGAGCAATTTCCAGCCTTATCAGAGCCAACAGGCCGAAGGCGGCAACGAGGGGCTGATTACCGGCTACTACGAGCCCCTGTTGCAGGGCAGCCGGACCTTCGGCGGCAATTACATCTATCCGCTCTATGCCGCGCCCGACGACCTGCTGATCGTCGACCTGTCCAGCCTCTATCCCGAGTTGAAAAACCTGCGCCTGCGCGGGCGCTTGCAGGGCAAACGCGTGGTTCCTTATTTCTCGCGGGCCGAAATCGAGGGCGGCGGCACACCTACCCGAGGCAAGGAACTCCTTTGGGTAGACGACCCGATCGATTTATTTTTCCTTCAAATTCAAGGGTCTGGACGAGTTCAACTGGACAACGGCGAGACCGTACGGGTCGGTTATGCCGACCAGAACGGCCATCCCTACAAATCCATCGGCAAGTGGCTGGTCGAGCAAGGCGAACTGACCTTGGACAAGGCCTCGATGCAGGGCATCAAGGAATGGGCCCGCAAAAACCCGGAAAAACTGGCCACACTGCTCAACACCAACCCCAGCTATGTCTTTTTCCGGGAGCTGCCCAACAATACGAGCGGACCGCTCGGCGCCTTAGGCGTACCACTCTCCGCCGAGCGTAGCGTTGCCATCGATCCACGCGCGATCCCGCTTGGCGCCCCCCTCTGGCTCGCCACCACCCGGCCGAACTCGACCGAGCCGCTCAACCGGCTGATGCTGGCCCAGGACACCGGCGGCGCCATCCGCGGCAACGTCCGGGCCGACTTTTTCTGGGGTTTCGGCGACAGCGCCGGTCAATTGGCCGGGGCAATGAAACAAAAGGGGCGGATATGGGTATTACTACCTAGAGACTATCCCCTTGTTTTGACTGGCGCCACCGGAAAAAATGGGTTATAAAAGAGCCGTAAAACTGTTTACTCGAGGTCCACAATGGAAGCCATCTCGTCCCTAGCCGAAAGCCAAGCCCAATACGCGGCCCAAGCCAGCACGATCGCGCTCCAGAGCGCCGCTCAGTCCGAGCAGCGTACGGCGCAGATCGCCACGCAGCAGACGCAGCAAGTGCAGCCGTCCAATCAGTCGGCCGCCTCCAACCCTGACCACCTCGGCAATAGCGTCGATACCTACGCTTAAGCTCGGCAAGCCCGACAATGCACGGCAGGCTATTCAGCCTGCCGTTTTCATTCCAACTCGAACATCACCCGAAAAAAGCCTTCATAGCGCACCGGCACGCCCTGCTTGCGCGCGGGCTCGAACCGCGCCCGGCTAAAGGCCTCGACCGCCGCGGCATCGAACACCCCAGGCAGTGGCGCTTCGACCACCTCAGTCTCCAGCACCCTGCCCCGCTCGTCGATCTTCAGCCGCAGCTTCACCCAGCCTTCCAGCCCTTGGCGTCGGGCATCGTCCGGATAAATCGGCTGGATTCGACCGAGGACCGTAGGATGGACATCGACCTCGCGCGCGGCATACCAATGGGCATCGAACAAAGCCGGCAACGCCAAGGCCGGGCCCGCTGGCTCCGGCACCGGTGCAGCGCGTCGGTTCTCGACGGTATCGGCCTGGGTCGCCATCGGTATTGCGTCGGCCTGGATAGACTGTGGCAAGCCCTTTGCCAAGGTCTCGCCTTGCACGGCCGGCACCGCCAGA
Organism: Pseudomonadota bacterium; assembly: GCA_021847385.1. Lineage (GTDB taxonomy): Bacteria > Pseudomonadota > Gammaproteobacteria > Burkholderiales > Thiobacillaceae > Sulfuritortus. The sequence continues at coordinate 3,482 of JAJZTV010000117.1, forward strand.
CGTACCTCGACCACCCGTTCGTTCTCGGGTTCCGCCATCGGCCGCACCTGCACCAGCGCGAGCACCGCCAAATGTAGGCAAAGCGACAGCAACACCGCACGGAAAAGCGGTTGCCGCAGCCCACCTTGTATCGCAGCCCAATCGAATACGCGCATTCGGTCAGTATAAAGGCACCGTTTAGCGCGCTGGCCGCAGCCCAGGCCCGATAGCCGTTGCGGCCGATTACTTGCCTGGATCTTTGAGCAAGGCCTCGATCCGGTCGGCCGGAATATAGCCGGGCACCCGCTTGCCGTTGGCGAACACCAGTGTCGGCGTGCCGCTGACGCCCAACTTCTGGCCCAGTGCGATGTTGTCGTCCACCGGGTTCTTGCAACCGGTCGCTTTGGCCGGCTGTTTGCCCTTGAGCATCAGATCGAGCCAAGCCTGCGCCCTGTCCTTGCTGCACCAGATTTGTTTGGCTCGTTGTCCGGCATCCGGGTGCAAGCTGGCGATGGGGAACGGGAAGATATAGATCGTCACGTTATCGAGCTTGGTCAACTCGGGCTCCAGTTTCTTGCAGTATGGGCAATCCGGGTCGGAGAACACCGCCAGCAGCCGCTTACCATCGCCCTTCACAAATTTGATCGCGTTTTGCAGGGGCAGACTATCGAATTGGATGCGCGTCAATTCGTCGATCTTCTCGCGCGTCAGGTTGCGCCGGCTCTTCAAGTCGATGATCTCGCCCATCAGCAGGAACTCGGCCTTCTCGTCGACATAGGCAAGCTGGTTGCCGTCGGCCACGATCTCATACACGCCGGACAGCGGCGTCTTGGCCACGCTCACCACCTTGGCTCCGGGGAAACGGGCTTCGAAGGCGCGACGCACATCGGCATCGTTCGCCTGCACTTGAACAGCCGCGATGGACAGCAGCAACGCTAGGATTAAACGCATTTTCACTCCACTTGTTTTATTGAATCGCATGGCGCATCAGCGCCTGTTTCAACCAGGCCTGACTGTCGGTCAAGGTCATGCCGGTATTCCGTAGCCAGCGTAGCAAAGCCTCTTCGCTGGCAAAAAGTTTCTTCAGGCTGCCGGTGACGAACTGCATCGAACTGACATCCTCGTCGCGGCGCAAGGCATAGGCCTGCAGACGGCCGAGGTCGCCCGGCGCCAGATGCGCAGCGCGCAGCGATTCCGCCAATAGCCGGACATCGCGAAAACCGAGGTTGATCCCCTGCCCGGCCAGCGGGTGCACGGTGTGCGCGGCATCGCCGATCAGGGCCAAGCCGGGCCGCACCCAGGCCTCGGCCCGCCGCCGCTTGAGCGGGAAGGCCTGTGGCGGGGTCACCAGCCGCAAGGCACCCAGGCTATGACGGCCGGCCTCGGCCACGCGTGAAGTGAATTCATCGGCCGGCAGCGCCTTGAGCACCTCGGCCCGGTCCGGCGTGGTCGACCAGACGATGGACAACCGCTTGCCCGGCAGCGGCAGATAGGCCAGCACGCCATCACGGCGGAACCACTGGTAGGCGGTGCCGCGATGCGGCCGCTCGGTCTCGAAGTTGGCGACCACGCCGACATGCTGGTAATCCTCGACCGTCAGGCCGATATTGGCCTGAGCGCGCAGCCAGGAATGGGCGCCGTCGGCCCCGACCAGCAGGCCCGCCTGCAGACGGCGGCCGTCGGCCAGAATCAGCTCATGCTCGGTCGTGCCCCAGCTCACGCCGCTGGTCTCGGCCTCGATCGATTCGATATTGCCCGCGGTGCGCAGGCCCTGCCACAGCGAATAATGCAAACGCCTGCTCTCGGCGATGAAGGCCAACTCGGACAGCCCGGCATCCAACGCGTCGAACGTCAGATGGCCGCCGTCGTCGCCGGCGATGCGCATCGCGTAGACCGGCTGACTGCGCACCGTCGCATCCCAGGCGCCTAGCCCCTTCAGCCAAGCGACATTGCCGGGACTGTAGGCATAGACACGGGCATCCCAGGCCTCTTGCAGCTCGCGCGGCGGATTCGGCTCGATCACGGCCACGCGCCACGCCGTGTCGCGCAGGGCCAGGGCGAAGGCCGCGCCGGCCAGACCGCCGCCGACGATGACGATATCGTAGCGGCTCACCATGACCGAATCTCTACCATGCCTGCGCTCCGAACATCATCTTGCGCGCGAAGATCTTCTTCAGTGGCGGCAGCGCATCCATCAGCGCCAGCCCCAGACCTCGACCATGGCGCAGCACAAAGTGGTCGTTGGAGAACAGCTCGACCATCAGATCGGTCATGCGCATGCCGCCGCGCACGTCGGGACCGCGTCGAGCCTGGTAACGCGCACAGAACGCGGCGCCGCCCAGTTCGGATTTTTCCGAATCCCAGACCAATTGGCCGAGCTGCCAGGCATCGCGCAGGCCGAGGTTGAAGCCCTGCCCGGCCACCGGGTGCAGGGTCTGGGCGGCGTTGCCGATGCGCAGGATGCGCGGACCCTGCACCGGCTCGCTGGTGATCATGCGCAGCGGGAAGGCCGCGCGCTGCGAGGCGGTGAGGAAGCGCCCCTGCCGGTCGCCGAAGCGCTCATACAGGCGCGCAAGGAAGGCGGCATCGTCCAGGGCCAGCACCGCCTCGGCCTGGGCGTTGGGCACGGTCCAGACCAGGGCATAGGCCTCATTCAAGGGTAGCAGGGCCATCGGCCCCTCCGGGGTGAACCGCTCATAGGCGCGGCCAGCGTGCGGCCGGGCCGTCGTCACCGTGCACAGGATCGCGGTCTGGCCGTAGTCCTTCACCTGCTGCGGCCCCGGCAGGCTCTTGCCGCCGTCGGCCAGCACCACCAAGTCGGCGGTCAGCAATCGCTCGCCGCCGCCGCGCTGAAATTCGACCGCGCCATAGCCGCTGGTCGAACGGATCGCCGTGACCTGGGCGCCGGTCAGCACCGTCGCGCCGCTCTGCTGCAACTGCGTCGCCAGCAGATCGGA
>JAJZTV010000118.1 GCA_021847385.1 Pseudomonadota bacterium
CCAGGGTCATGATGGAGAATTTCCTGACGATATCGAAGTTGTACTGCTCAGTAGCCGGGTTGCTGGTCGCAGCCATGGCGCCTCCTAAAGGATTGCCCACATCATTGAAACCACGCCCCGACAACTTAAGCGCGGGGCAAAATACCTGTACGAAAAGACGCGGGAGTATAGCCGCGCCCCACCTTGATCGCAAGCCGAAACCGGTAATTTGCTACTAGGCCGAATCAGGCCTGCTCCAGCAGTTGGCTCAGGTCGTGCGCCATATCGGCGGACGGCATGCCATAAGGCCAGAACAAACGGATTCTGCCTTGCGGATCAAGGATATAACTGGCTGCGGTATGGTCCATCAGATAACCGCTGGCGCCCGATTCGGTGTGTTTGCTGAAGTGCACCTTGAACTCGCGCGCCGCCTCCGCCACTTCCTCGGGGGTGCCGGTCAGCCCCAGGAAAGAGGGATCGAAATAAGGCACATATTGGCGCAACACCTCGGGCGTATCCCGCTCCGGGTCGACCGTCACGAACAGCACCTGCACCCGCTCAGCCGCCTTCGGCCCGAGCAGCTTCAGTGCCGCTTTCAGATCCGACAAGGTCGTGGGGCACACGTCCGGGCAATGGGTATAGCCGAAAAACAGCACGACGGCCTTGCCCTTGAAACTCGTCAAGGTGACCGGCTTGCCATTATGGTCATGCAAGGCCAGCCGTTGGCCGAACGGCGCGCCGGTGATATCGGTCCCTTTGAACGGCGAGGGCTCTTGCCGGCCGCAGCCCAGCAGCAGCAAGAACGCGAAGGCTGCGAGGAAAACGTGCTTCACGATAGGCGCCTTAAGCCATGACGCCGGAAGGAAGATCGGACAGGCGATATTTGCCGGTCTGCACCGCCTTGGCCAAGTCTTCCAGGGTCATATCCTCAAGCAGGGCAATGATCTTCTTTTTCACCGGCAACCACTTGAAATGCATCGGGCACGCGGTCTCATCCGAGCACTCTTTCAGCCCGAGGATGCAGCTCTTGGTGAAATCGGGCCCCTCGGTCAGCGCCAAGGCCTGCATCAAGCTGGTTTTGTGCATCCCCTCGCGTAGGCAAAAACCACCGAGACGGCCGCGAAAGGAATCGAGCAAACCCTGTTTGCACAAATTCTGCAGAATCTTGGCCAGATAGGCCGAAGGCACGTTGAGGCGCTCGGCGATATCGCGGTTCAATACCGGCTCACCCGCCGGCTGGGTCGCGATATAGATCAGGGCCTGAATGGCATATTGGCTGGTACGGGACAAGACCATGCCCAACTCCTCAAGACATTTGTGTCCGATTATAGCGATTCATGCGACGAAAGGCAGCAGGCTCGAAGCCGAATCAGGCCACCGCGTGGTCGATCAACAAGGCCGCGAACAACAGGCTCAGATAGAGGATGGAATAGGCGAAGGTGCGCTTGGCCAGCGCATCGGAATAGACGCGGTACAGACGCCAGGCGAACCAGAGGAAGACACCGTCCAGCACCAGCACCGAGGCCACATACACCAGGCCCACCATGTTCACCGCCAACGGCAGCAAGGTGACCGCGGTCAGCAAAATGGTGTAGAGCAGGATATGCAAACGGGTAAACCTCTCGCCATGGGTCACCGGCAGCATGGGCAAGCCCGAGCGCTCGTAGTCGTCCTTGCGATACAGCGCCAACGCCCAGAAATGCGGCGGTGTCCAGGCAAAGATGATCAGGAACAACAACAAGGCCTCGTGACTGACATCGCCGGTCATTGCGGCCCAGCCCAATACCGGCGGCATCGCGCCCGAGGCGCCGCCGATCACGATGTTCTGCGGCGTCGCCGGTTTCAGGAACAGGGTATAGACACCGGCATAGCCGACGAAGGTCAGCAAGGTCAGCCACATGGTCAGCGGGTTGACCCAGGCATAGAGCAAGCTCAGCCCCGCCCCGGCCAGCACGCCGGCGAACACCAAGGCCTGCGGCGTACCGACCTCGCCGCGCGCCGTTGCACGGGCTCGGGTACGCGCCATCTTGGCGTCGATGGTGCGTTCGACCAGACAATTGAACGCGGCCGCTCCGGCGGCGGCCAGGGTGATACCGACGGTCGACGCCAGGAACAAGCCGAACGGCGGCCAGCCGGGCAAGGCCAGCAGCATGCCGATGATGGCAGTGAAAACGATCAGCGCCACCACCCTCGGCTTGGTCAACTCCAGGTAGTCGCGCACTCGATCCATAGTCATGTGGTGGGTCACGGCTTCAGTCATGTTCAACCTCGATTGCCCGGCATTATGCGGGCGCTATTAGCCAATCTGGGAGTATTTCAATAAACGCTGCACATCCTTCAACATCTTGCCGCCATCGGCCGGCTGCGGATAGCGCAAGACAAAACGGCCCAAGGGATCGACCAGATAGATGTGGCCGGCGGCATCGGGCTGCGCCAAGGGCGTGCCCAGGGTATCTACATTCGTGTAGCGGGCCTGGCGCAGCCCCGCATGCTCTTTCAGCAAGGGCTCGGACAAGGGCTGGGCCGCGATGACCAGTCGCTCGATGCGATCCTGATCGCGCCCTGTCGCCAAGCGCACTTGGCGCATCAGATACAGATTGTCGCTGCAGGCCCGGTCGCAGCCGCCCGCCTGCACCAGAACGAACAACCATTTGCCCCGCAGGCTTGCGGTATCGAAGGCCTGGCCCGACGCCTGAACCAGCGCCGTCGGCTTGAACTCCACCGCCTCGATCAATTCGCCGTAGTTGGACAAATGCTGCGGCCGCCAATATTTGTAGGCCAGCGTCGCCAGCACCACGGGTGCAACGAAGATCGTCAGGATCAGCAACAGCTTAAGCCGTGCTCGATTTACGGCCACGATAGAGTCTCCAAAGATAGATCAAGGTCAGCGCCAAGCTGGTTGCCGCCAACGCAAACCATTGCCCGGCATAGCTGATGTGCTTGTCGACGCCGGTATCCGGCTGAGGCCAGGCGCGCAGCAAATTGTCGGGCTCGGCATTGGTCTGCAAGATCAGCCAATCCGGCAAGGGGTGTGGGTACAGCTCGCGGTAGCGCTTGAGGTCGAGGTTCTGCCAGACCATGCCCTGCACCGTGGCGTTGCCGAGTTCCAGATAACGCATTTGCGCCCGGACCAAAATGCCTTCCACCGCCACCTGGCCGCGGGGCACCGCGACAAAGGGCGTGTTGCGCCGGTCGGGATCGCCGGGCAGCCAGCCGCGATTGACCAGCACCGCCGCGCCGGAATCGGCGATGCGCAGCGGCACCACGACATGAAAGCCCGCACGCCCTTGATGCAGGCGATTGTCCAGGTAGACCTGATAGCCCTCGGCAAACTGGCCGACCACGCGCACCCGCCGATACAGCCAGGCATCCGACGGCTCCGGCAGCGTGCGCAGCGGCTCGGCCGCTTGGCGTTCGCCGCTATCCCAGCGTGCCTGCAACGCCCGTTTCTGCTCGGCCCGCCCCAACTGCCACTGGGCCAACAGCACGGCCAGCACGCAGACCAGCAGCCCGGCCACGACCGGCAACCACGTTACAATGCGGGCAGGAAGCTTCATGCCGCAGCCTGCCGCGCAATGCCGACGGCACGGCGGTCAACCGAAGGAAAGGAGGGAAATGCCATGCGCATTATCGTAATCGCCGGACTACTGATCATTGTGCTCAGCCTAGCCAGCGCGCTGATTTACTTGGTCAAGGACAAAGGCGGCAGCGACCGGACAGTCAAGGCCCTCACTTGGCGCATCGGCCTGTCGCTCGGGCTTTTCCTGCTGCTCATGGTTGGCGCCTACACCGGCCTGATCACCCCAGGCCGGTTGTAGGCAGCTTGATTACAGCCAGTAGACAAAGATAAACAGGCCGAGCCAAACCACGTCCACGAAGTGCCAGTACCAGGACACCGCTTCGAACGCGAAGTGACTCTCCGGCTTGAAGTGGCCGGCCAGGCTGCGGCCCGTGATCACGATCAGCATGATCGTGCCCAGGGTCACGTGGAAGCCGTGGAAACCGGTCAGCATGAAGAAGGTCGAGCCATACACGCCGGAGCCCAGGGTCAAGCCCAGTTCGGTATAGGCGTGGTGGTACTCGTAGGCCTGCAAGCTCAAGAAGGTCAGACCCAAGGCCACCGTCGCGAACAGGCCCGCGATCAACTGACCGCGATTACCCTTCTTCAAGCCCCAGTGCGCCCAAGTCACGGTCACACCCGAGGTCAACAGGATCAGGGTGTTCCAAGCGGGAATACCCCAGGCGCTCATCGACTCGAAGGCGCTCTTGGCACCCGGGCCGCCGGTCGGCCAGCCGCCGGTATAACCCGGCCACAGCAAGGCGTTGTCGCCCGCCGCCAAGTCCGGCACCGACAGCATGCGCACATAGTAGAGCGCGCCGAAGAAGGCCGAGAAGAACATGACCTCGGAGAAGATGAACCAACTCATGCTCCAGCGGAAGCCGACATCGACCTGCTTGTTGAACAGGCCTTTCTCGCTCTCGCCGATCACCTGACCGAACCAGCCGAATAGCATCCAGACCAGCAAGGCGAAGCCCAGCAGCAGAATCCAGCCGCCACCGGCAACGTGGTGGATGAACAGCGCGCCGCCGATCGTCAGACCGAGCAGAGCGCTGGAGCCGAGAACCGGCCAGTAAGACGGGGCCGGCAGATAGTAACCACCATGGCTTTGCGCACTCATAAAGTTCTCCCCCTTTCAGTGCGTGATCCAGTTAACCAACAGAACCAACGAAATCACAAAAATCGCGCCACCCAACAAGCCAGCCAAAATCACATGCTGTGGCTTGATGTGTGCCGCATCGGCCTCCAGATCGCGCCCCTTGCGTATGCCCAAGAAGCTCCAGAAAACCGCCTTGATAACTCTAAACATGCTCAGCGCGCCGCCTTCGGGCTCTCGAACAAGGTGTAGGACAGGCTCAACCAAGTCATATCCTTGGGTGCATCCTTATCCAACACGAACAGCACCGGTAGCTTGCGCTTTTCATGCGGCTGCAACACCTGCTCGCGGAAGCAGAAGCACTCGATCTTCTTGAAATACTTCGCCGCCAGTTGCGGGCTGTAGCTCGGGATGGATTGAGTGGCCAGAACGCGGTCACTCAGGTTCTCCACCTCATACTCCGTCTGCGCCAATTCACCGGGATGCACGTTCATCGGCTTGCTCGGCGCGATCAGGCGCACCGGCACGGATGCAGGGACATTGGCCAACATCTGCACATTGACCACCCGGGAATAATCCACCTGGGTGTTCTTTGCCAGCGCCTGCACCTCGCCCCGGTTCAGTCCGGTCAGATCGCAGAGCACGTTGTACAAAGGCACCATGGCGTAACCGAAGCCGAACATGCCGACCGACACCAGCAACAGGCGGCGCAGCAGCACTTGGTTGGCGCGATCGGCCGCTACCGTCACTTGACGTAGCCCAGCAAGGTCAGGACGAACAGGCCCACGGGGATCAACGCCAGCAGCAGAGCCAGACGGATGTTCTTGGCGCGGGCCTTATCCATTACTTGACCTCCGGCGCGGTCTCGAAGGTGTGGTAAGGCGGCGGCGACGGCACGGTCCATTCCAGACCTTGCGCACCTTCCCAAACCTTGGCCTCGGCCTTCTTGCCACCGCGGATCGCCTGCACGATCACGATCAGCATCAGGATCTGGCTGGCGCCGAACATGAAACCGCCGATCGAGGAGATCTGGTTGAACTCGGTGAACTGCAGCGCGTAATCGGGGATACGGCGCGGCATGCCGGCCATACCCAGGAAGTGCTGCGGGAAGAAGAGCACGTTGAACGAGATCATCGACAGCCAGAAGTGCCACTTGCCCAGGGTCTCGTTGTACATGTGGCCGGTCCACTTCGGCAGCCAGTAGTAGACGCCGGCGTAGATCGCGAACAGCGCGCCCGACACCAGCACATAGTGGAAGTGCGCCACCACGTAGTAGGTATCCTGCATCTGGATGTCGATCGGCGCCATGGCCAGGACCAGGCCGGTGAAGCCGCCGATGGTGAACATGCTGACGAAGCCGATGGCGAACAGCATCGGGGTCTCGAAGGTCAGGCTGCCCTTCCACATCGTGGCCACCCAGTTGAACACCTTCACCCCGGTCGGCACCGCGATCAGCATGGTCGCGTACATGAAGTAGAGCTGACCGGCCGTCGGCATGCCCACGGTGAACATGTGGTGGGCCCAAACCAGGAAGGACAGGATGGCGATCGACGCGGTGGCGTAGACCATCGAGGAATAGCCGAACAACGGCTTGCGCGCGAAGGTCGGGATCACGGTCGAGACCAGGCCGAACGCCGGCAGGATCAGGATGTACACCTCGGGGTGACCGAAGAACCAGAACACGTGCTGGAACAGCACCGGGTCACCGCCGCCGCCGGCATCGAAGAAGTGGGTGCCGAAGTTGCGGTCGGTCAGCAGCATGGTCACCGC
>JAJZTV010000119.1 GCA_021847385.1 Pseudomonadota bacterium
TCCGATCTCGTGTATTCGCTGTTCCACCTGCGTGCGTGCCTGCCCGGTCGGGCTGCTGCCGCTGGAGATGGCGACCCGCATCCGGGCCGCCGACCTGGACGCCGCCATCGGCCTGGGACTGAAGGACTGTATCGCCTGCGGCTCGTGTTCTTATGTCTGCCCGGCCCATATCCCCTTGGTGCATTACTTCAACTATGCCAAGGGCGAACTCTCGGCACGGGAGCGGGCCAAGCTCAAGCAAGAGGCCACCAAGAAACTGGCCGATGACCGCAGCGCGCGCATGGAACGCATCGCACGCGAACGGGAAGAGGCCGCGGCCCGCCGGCGCGCAGCCAAGGAGGCGACCGAGGCCGCGAAGAAAGCCGTGGAGGTGACAGCATGAGCCAACTCGCCCATTCGCCGCACGCCCATGCCCCGGTCAGCGTGGGCAAGGTCATGGCCACGGTGATGCTGGCCCTGGTGCCGGCCACCTTGTTCGGTTTTTGGCTCTACGGCTGGCCGGCGATCTTTCTGTGGACCCTGTGCGTGGCCTCGGCCCTGCTGGGCGAAGCGGCGGCCATGCAATTGCAGGGCCGCCCCGCCCGGCCCGCGCTGATGGACGGTTCGGCCCTGCTCACCGCCTGGCTGCTCGCGCTGTCGCTGCCGCCGTGGGCACCGTGGTGGATCGGCGCGATCGGCAGCCTGTTCGCGGTGGTGGTGACCAAGCAGGTGTTCGGCGGCCTGGGCCAGAACGTGTTCAATCCGGCCATGGCGGCACGGGTGATGTTGCTGATCTCCTTCCCGGTCGAGATGACCTTGTGGACAGCGCCGGCGCCGATCACCGGCGCGCACGCACCGGCGTTCATGGAGGCCTGGCGCATCACCTTCGGCGGCGGTGCCTGGGATGCGATGACCAGCGCCTCGCTGCTCGGCCACGTGAAAACCGAATTCACCCGCGGCGTCGACCTGCTGGGCAGCCTGCCCGGCTACTATGCCCCGCACGACAGCGCCTGGGGCCAGCGCGCCGGCAGCCTGGGCGAGACCTCGGCCCTGTTGCTGCTGCTCGGCGGGATTTTTCTGATCGCTCGCCGCATCGTCACCTGGCATGCCCCGGTCGCGATGTTGCTCGGCGTGGCCGTGCCGGCCCTGATCGCCAACACGCTGGCCCCGGCGCACTACCTCGGCCCGCTGCCGCATCTGCTCTCCGGCGGCATCGTGCTCGGCGCGTTCTTCATCGCCACCGACCCGGTCACCTCGCCCAACACCGCAGCCGGCCAATTCATCTTCGGCCTGGGTTGCGGCTTGCTGACCTGGATCATTCGCACCTGGGGCGGTTACCCCGAGGGCGTGGCCTTCGCGGTGATGCTGATGAACGCCGCCACGCCGATGATCGATCTGTACGTGAAGCCGCGCATCTACGGCCGCAACCGCAAGGGCCAGTCGCTGCCGGCGGCGCCGTCGAAGAAAGAGGCATGAAATGGGGCTCGATCAACTGCGCGGCAAACTCGCTTACCAAGGCCTACTGCTGGGCGGCGTGGCGCTGCTGACCGGCGCAGCACTGGTCCTGGCCGACCGGGCCACCTTGGCCGACATCAAGAGCGCCCAGGCCGCGGACATGAAGCAATCCCTGGCGCAGGTGCTGCCGGGGCAATACGACAACGACCTGCTGCAAGACACCGTCAGCCTGCCCGGGCCCGAGGGCGAGGTCACGGTCTATCGCGCCCGCCGGGCCGGCCGGGTGGAGGCCGTGGTGTTCCAGGTGCAGGGCCATGGCTATGCCGGGCCGGTGGTCAGCATGATGGGCGTCGACCGCGACGGCCGCGTGCTCGGGGTGCGGGTGATCCAGCACAAGGAAACCCCCGGCCTGGGCGACAAGGTCGAACCGGCGAAGGCCGACTGGATCCACAGTTTCGAACACCGTTTTCTCGGCGACCCGCCCGCCGACAAATGGGCGGTGAAGAAAGACGGCGGCGTGTTCGACCAATTCACCGGTGCGACGATCACCCCGCGCGCCGTGGTGAATTCGGTCAAGGGCGGCCTGGTGTTTTTCCAGAAGGAGCGGGCCCGGCTGCTGGACGAAGGCGGCGGCGCCGTGGCCGCCCTGCCGAGGCCGTCGCTCTCCGGCAACACCGCCACCAAGATGGAATGAGGAACCCGCGATGAGCAAGCAATACACACGCATCACCAAGGACGGCCTGTGGGACAACAACATCGTGTTCGCCCAGATCCTCGGCATGTGCCCGACCATGGCGGTCACCGGCTCGGCCACCAACGGCCTGGGCATGGGCCTCGCCACCACCGCCGTGCTGGTGGCCGCCAACGCGCTGGTGTCCGCCGTGCGCAACCTGGTCAGTCCGGATGTGCGCATCCCGGTCTACATCGTCATCATCGCCACCCTGGTGACCTTGGTCGATGTCAGCCTCAACGCCTGGGCCCATGACTTGTACAAGGTGCTGGGTTTGTATATCGCCTTGATCGTCGCCAACTGCGCGGTGCTGGGCCGGGCCGAGGCCTTCGCCCAGAAGGTCGGCATCGCGCCGGCGGCGATGGACGGCCTGATGATGGGCCTGGGTTTCACCTTCGCCCTGACCCTGATCGGCGGCATCCGCGAGATGATCGGCGCCGGCACCCTGTTCGCCAATGCCCACCTGCTGTTGGGTTCCGGCTTCGCCTTCCTGGAGACCACGGTCATCCCCGAATACAAGGGTTACCTGTTGATGATCCTGCCGCCCGGCGGTTTCCTGGTGCTGGGCTTCCTGCTGGCCGGCAAGCGCATCGTCGACAAAAGATTGGCCGAGCGCGCGGCCCTGGCCGCCACACCGCAAGCGGCACCGGTTTGATCGCCCGGGACGACAGAGGAGTCGAACATGCAAGTCGCCATCGCCTATTCGGAACCGGTCCAGCAGGTCTGGCTGCGCATCGAGGTGCCGGAGGAAAGCACGGTGCAGGAGGCCATCGAGCGCTCCGGCATCCTGCGCCTGTTTCCCCACATCGATCTGGACGCGCATAAGGTCGGCGTGTTCGGCAAGCTGGCCAAGCTGGACGCCAAGTTGCAGCCGGGCGACCGGGTCGAGATCTATCGCGGCATCACGGCCGACCCGAAGACCGTGCCGCGCCGGCGGATGAACGACGACGACGAAGACGACGATTAACGCGGCACAAGGGTCGCCAAGGACAAGGCGCCCAGACTGCCTCGACCGCTATTGATCGCTTGGGCCAACTTGGCCAGGCTGTGCTCTTCCAAAATGCGGAAGAGTTGTTCCTTGATCGGCCGCCAGCGTTTATGCATCGCACACGCGGTTTCGTCCGAGCATTTTTTGAGGCCGAGCAGGCAATCCTGCTTCATCTCCACCCCCTCCACTTGCATGACGATCTCCAGCAGGCCGATCTGGCTGGCCGGACGCGCCAAACGAAAGCCGCCCAGGCGCCCCCGTACCGAATACACCATGCCCGCTTGCACCAGCCGGTTCAGCAGTTTGGCCAGATAAGGCCGAGGAATCGCCAAATCGGCCGCCATGCTGCGCGCCAAGACATACTGCCCCGGCGGCTGGCTGGCCAGATAGACCATGGCTTGAACGGCATATTGGCTGGATCGAGAAAAGATCATGGCATGGGCAAGAATGGCTTTGCTTATTCCATGAGCAATAGCCATGCCACAACGCGCAGGCGTCAAACCCCGGCGCTACGGCACCCGGCCAGCGTCAGCGTTGTCGGAAAGCCGACAATCCCATTCGAGCTTGTCGCCAAGAGCGCGCTTGGCGCCGCGTGGAAAACCGGCTAGCCGATCAAGGCGACCGCCTTGACCTGCACCCAGAGCTGCATGCCCGGTTGCAGACCGAGGCTGGCGGCGGAACGCTTGGTCAGCCGCGCCAGCAGCGGCGAGGCACCGACCTGCAGCCTCACCAGGGCCAAGGCCGGGTGGCTGTCGTCGCCGATCTCGGCCACCGTGCCGGGTAGGATGTTCTGAATGCTGGTGCCGGTGTGCGGCGCCAAGGCCAAGCTCACGTCGCGCGCCAGGACGCGCACCCGCACATGGCGCCCGAGTTCGGCGCCGCTGTCGCGGGTCCAGAACCGGCCGCCGGCGAACTCGACACAGGCCAGGTTCCATTCGGCGTCGCGCTCCACCACCACCGCGTCGAGTACCACGCCGGCATCCTCGCCCAAGCGGATCGGCAGGTCGATGCGCGCCAGGGTCTCGGTCAGCGGCCCGCTGGCCAGCGCGCGGCCGGCCTCGAGCACCACCAAGTGATCGGCCAGGTGCGCGACCTCGTCCGGCGCGTGGGTGACGTACAGCACCGGGATCGCCAACTCTTCGTGCAGGCGCTCCAGATAGGGCAGGATCTCCTGCTTGCGCTTGAGGTCCAGCGCCGCCAGCGGCTCGTCCATCAGCAGGATGCGCGGACTGACCGCCAGCGCGCGGGCGATGCCGACCCGCTGGCGCTCGCCGCCGGACAACCGACCGGGCCGGCGCTCAAGCAGATGGCCGATGCCGAGCAGATCGATGGCCTGGTCGAGCGGCACCCGGCGCTCGCCGGCCGGCACCCGCTTGCGGCCGTATTCCAGATTGCGCCGCACGGTCAGATGCGGGAACAGGCTGGCCTCCTGGAAGACATAACCCAACGGCCGCCGATGGGTCGGCACGAACCGGCCGCCGTCCTGCCAGACCTCGCCGTCGAAATCGAGCTGGCCGCCGGGCGCCCGTTCCAGCCCGGCGATACAGCGCAGCAGCGTGGTCTTGCCGGAACCGGATTGGCCGAACAAGGCAGTGACGCCGCGCCCCGGCAGGTCGAGCGCGACATCCAGCGCGAAGCCGGGCCAGTCCAGGCGAAAACGGGCGTGAATGCGTTTGTCGGTCATGGCCGTTTCCGGTTCGGGTTGAAGGCATACAGCGCCAAGAGCACGACGAAGGAGAAGGCCAGCATGCCGGCCGACAACCCGTGGGCCTGGGTGTATTCCAAGGCCTCGACGTGGTCGTAGATCTGCACCGACACCACGCGGGTCTCGTCCGGGATGTTGCCGCCGATCATCAGCACCACGCCGAATTCGCCGACGGTATGGGCGAAGCCGAGGATCGCCGCGGTCAGATAGCCGGGCCGGGCCAGCGGCAACACCACGGTGAAGAAGCAGTCCAAGGGCGACGCGCGCAGCGTGGCCGCCGCCTCCAGCGGCCGCTCGCCGATGGCCTCGAACGCGTTCTGCAAGGGCTGCACGACGAAGGGCATGGAATAGAGCACCGAGGCGACGACCAGGCCCCAGAAGGTGAACGGCAGCAGGCCAAGGCCGAGGGCCTGGGTCAACTGGCCGACCGGGCCGTTGGGCCCAAGCGCAATCAAGAGATAAAAGCCGATCACGGTCGGCGGCAAGACCAGCGGCAGCGCAACCAGCGCGCCGATCGGCGCCTTCAACCAGGACCGGCTGCGCGCCAGCCACCAGGCGATGGGCGTGCCGATGAGCAGCAGCAGCGCGGTGGTCACTGTCGCCAGCTCGAGGGTCAAACGGATTGCGGAGAGGTCGCCGGGGCTCAGCACGGCAGATCGTCAAACATGGCCATGGCATGGATGATAGCGCGCAGCACGGCACCGCCTCGAATCGAAATGGCTTGGCTATCGAACAAGCTTGGCCGGTGTCATTTTTGCGTCATTTTGCCGTCATGCCCCACCCCTAGACTGCACTCCCCCTTACCACTCTGGAGCGAGTGTCATGTCCTTACGGATCAAACCCCTGAACAAGGCCTTACAACACATCTGGATCGCCGCTGCCTTGCTCGGCACCACGGCCATCGCGCAGCCGCTGACCATCACCAATGCGGTATCCGGCACCGATTTCAGCGTCAATCTGCACATCGACGACAACGACGACGGCCTGGCCGGCCAGGTCTATGTCGCCGCCGATTACAACGGTACCGTCTATTACCTGAGCAACAATGCCTGGGGCACCACGCCGACGCCCTACTATCGCGGCACCCTGACCAACCAGACGCCGATCACGCTGTCGAACCTGAACCTGCCCTCGCTGTCGGGCGCCAAGATCTATGTCGGTTACGGCCGCGACTTGGACGACATGAGCAACAACGTCAAATACGGCCAGGTTGCGACCGTGCCGGCCACCGCCGGCAGCCGCAGCGTGAGCAAGGTCGCCTTCACCCACACCCCGGCGCCGCAGACCGATGCCGAACGCGCCAGCACCTACAGCCGCTCGAACATGGTCATCACCTATTCCGACGGCACCAGCGAAACCCGCGGCCTGCAGTACCACACGCTGTATAACAACACCGACAAATTCAACGGCGTCGCCGCCGGCCAAATCTTCGACAAGAGCGGCAACGCGCTGAAAGACAGCGCCGGCGTAACCTACGTCACCGAAACGCCGGACGCCAACTCGCTGCTCAATCCGATCGCCGGTG
>JAJZTV010000120.1 GCA_021847385.1 Pseudomonadota bacterium
CACCGTCGCCGTGTTCCTGGTCGGCCAGCGCGCCGACCGCTGGGGCCGCCGCCGCAGCCTGATCGGGCTGTCATGGCTCGCAGTAGCCGGCGGCCTGGGTGCGCTGTATTTCTCCGATCTCACCGCCATCCTGATCGCAGCCTTCATCGGCATGCTCAACGGCCAGGGGCGCGACCGCGGCGCCGCCTTGGTGTTGGAGCAGGCCATCCTGCCCGCCACTGCAACCGACACCGAAAGGACCCGCACCTTCGCCTGGTACAACGTCTTGCAGGATGCCGGCCATGCCTTCGGTAGCGGGCTGGCCGCGCTGCCCGCTTGGCTGCAAGCCTATGGCGGCGTGCCCGATCTGGCGGCCTTCAAGTTGGCACTGGGCCTCTATGTACTGTTGTTCGCCGTGCAAGCCCTGCTGTTTTCCCGGTTGGGCCAGCGCATCGAACAATTCCATGCGAGCGAATCGGTGCCGCTGTATCCCGACAGCCGCCGCCGCTTGACCCGCATCTCCGCACTGTTCGCCCTCGACGCGCTGGCCGGCGGCTTTCTCGGCGCCGCGCTGATCGCCTATTTTTTCCATGCCCGCTTCGGCGCCGATGCCCAGACCATTGCCGCCCTGTTCGTCGGCGCCCGCATGCTCAATGCCATCTCCCACCTCGGTGCGGCCTGGCTGGCCCGCCGCATCGGCTTGGTCAACACCATGGTGTTCACCCATATCCCGTCCAGCCTGCTGCTGATGACGGTGGCCTTCGCACCGGATTTCCCGACGGCTGCCATCCTGTTCTTACTGCGCGAAGGTCTGGTCGAGATGGATGTGCCGACCCGGCAATCCTATGTCATGGCCATGGTCCGGCCGGAGGAGCGCACCTTCGCCTCCAGCGTCACCCACCTGGTCCGACTTGGCGGCTGGGCAGCGGCACCGGCCTTTGCCGGCTTACTCATGCAGACCTTGACACTCGGCACCCCGCTCATCATCGGTGCGATTATGAAAATCAGCTACGACGGGCTGCTTTGGGCCGCCTTCCGCCGGATTCGGCCGCCCGAAGAGAACCATTAGTAGTTAAGAATATTAGTCAAGTATTGTTTTGGATACGATCCATCCTTAGAATCGGTCTCGTTCGTAGACCCCAATTCAGGAGAAGATCGATGGAACACCAACTGCCCGCCCTGCCCTACGCCATGGACGCCCTGCAGCCGCATATGTCCAAGGAAACCTTCGAGTACCACTATGCCAAGCACCATCAGGCCTACGTGACCAACCTGAACAACCTGATCAAGGGCGGCGAATTCGAGAACAAGTCGCTGGAAGACATCGTCAAGACCGCCCCGGCCGGCGGCATCTACAACAACGCCGCCCAGGTCTGGAACCACAGCTTCTTCTGGAACTGCATGAAACCCAACGGCGGCGGCGAGCCGAGCGGCGCCCTGGCCGACGCGATCAAGACCAAGTGGGGCTCGGTCGACGAATTCAAGAAGGCCTTCCAGGCCAGCGCCGTCGGCAACTTCGGCTCCGGCTGGACCTGGCTGGTGAAGAAGGCCGACGGCTCGGTCGACATCGTCAACATGGGTGCCGCCGGCACCCCGCTGACCACGGCTGACCGCGCCCTGCTCTGCGTCGACGTCTGGGAGCATGCCTACTACATCGACTACCGCAACCTGCGGCCCAAGTTCGTCGAGACCTTCCTCAACCATCTGGTCAACTGGGACTTCGCCAGCGCGAACTTCGCCGGCTAAAATACGCCTCATGCGTTGCGCAAAAAGGCCCGCGTTGCGGGCCTTTTTCATTGCAATGAGCCTCTGATTCCATGGAAACCGCCAAGCCCCTGTTCTCCTACCGCCCCCACTGGGCCAAGCGTTTCGGCACCGCGCCGTTCCTGCCGATGTCGCGCGCCGAGATGGACCAGCTGGGCTGGGATGCCTGCGACGTGATCCTGGTCACCGGCGACGCCTACATCGACCACCCCAGCTTCGGCATGGCCCTGGTCGGCCGGTTGTTGGAGGCGCAGGGCTTCCGGGTCGGCATCATCAGCCAGCCCGACTGGAAGTCGGCCGAGGCCTTCCGCGCCCTGGGCCGGCCCAATCTCTATTTCGGCGTCACCGCGGGCAACATGGATTCCATGGTCAACCGCTATACGTCGGATCGGAAGATCCGCTCCGACGACGCCTACACCGCCGGCGCCGAGCCGCACAAGCGGCCGGACCGCGCAGTGACCGCCTACGCCCAGCGCTGCCGCGAGGCGTTCAAGGACGTGCCGGTCATCGTCGGCGGCATCGAGGCCTCGCTTCGCCGCATCGCCCATTACGACTACTGGTCGGACAAGGTGCGCCGCTCGGTGCTGGCCGACTCCAAGGC
This sequence comes from Pseudomonadota bacterium, assembly GCA_021847385.1. Classification (GTDB taxonomy): domain Bacteria; phylum Pseudomonadota; class Gammaproteobacteria; order Burkholderiales; family Thiobacillaceae; genus Sulfuritortus. The sequence goes on from JAJZTV010000120.1 coordinate 2,345, forward strand.
CGACATGCTGCTCTTCGGCAATGCCGAACGCGCCCTGGTCGCGTTGACCCACCGCCTCGCCGCCGGCGAAAAGATCGCCGACATCCGCGACCTGCGCGGTAGCGCCTTCATGACCCCGCGCGGTTGGTTGCCGAACGAGGAATGGGTCGAACTCGATTCCACTCTGATCGATACCCCCGGCCGGGTCGATGCCCATCCCGATCCGTACGCAGAAAACGTCGCCCCCGCATCGTCGGCCAGCAATGCAGCGCAAGTGGTGAGCTTCCAAGACCGTGCGCAATTGCGCGCGCAGCGGCAAGAACAGCGGCGGCACACCGCCGTGCGCCTGCCTGCCTACGAGCAGGTCGAGAAGAACAACGTGCTCTACGCCCACGCCTCGCGCGTGTTCCACCTGGAGTCCAACCCCGGCAACGCCCGGGCCCTGGTCCAGGGCCACGGCGAGCGCGATGTCTGGCTCAACCCGCCGCCGATCCCGCTCACCACCGAGGAGATGGACCGGGTCTATGACCTGCCCTATGCCCGTGCGCCGCACCCCAGCTACCGGGACGCCCGCATCCCGGCCTGGGAGATGATCCGCTTCTCGGTCAACATCATGCGCGGCTGCTTCGGCGGCTGCACCTTCTGCTCCATCACCGAGCACGAGGGCCGCATCATCCAGAGCCGGTCGGAGCAATCCATCCTGGCCGAGATCGAGGCCATCCGCGACAAGACGCCGGGCTTCACCGGCATCATCTCCGACCTGGGCGGGCCCACGGCCAATATGTACCGGCTCAAATGCAAGGACGACAAGATCGAGTCGGCCTGCCGCCGCTTGAGCTGCGTGTTCCCCGACGTCTGCCACAACATGAGCACCGATCACGGCCCGCTGATCCAGCTCTATCGCAAGGCGCGCGCGCTGCCCGGCATCAAGAAGGTGCTGATCGGCTCCGGCGTGCGCTACGACCTGGCGGTGAAGTCGCCGGAATATGTGAAGGAGCTGGTGCAACACCACGTCGGCGGTTATCTCAAGATCGCGCCCGAGCACACCGAGGCAGGCCCGCTCAATCACATGATGAAGCCGGGTATCGGCAGCTACGAAAAGTTCAAGCAACTGTTCGAGAAGTTCTCAAAAGAGGCGGGCAAGGAGCAGTACCTCATCCCCTACTTCATCGCCGCCCACCCCGGCACCACCGACGAGGACATGCTCAACCTCGCCATCTGGCTCAAGCGCAACGGCTTCCGCCTGGACCAGGTGCAGACCTTCCTGCCCACGCCGATGGCCATGGCCACCACCATGTGGCACACCGAACTCAATCCGCTGAAGAAGGTGCTGGGCGGCCGCGGCCAAGCGGTCGCGGTGACCCGCGCCGGCCGCAGCCGCAAGCTGCACAAGGCCTTCCTGCGCTACCACGACCCGGAGAACTGGCCGCTGCTGCGCGAGGCGCTGAAGGAGATGGGCCACGCCGACCTGATCGGCAATGGCAAGCAGCACCTGGTGCCGAGCTTCCAGCCGGCCGGCACCGGTCGCCAAAGCGAAGGCCCACGCCGTATGGGCCATGTGCAAAAACCGAGTGGCCCGCAACGCGGTCCAGCGCAACCGGCGGGCCGCAAACCCTTGGCAAAAAAACCGAGCGGGCGACGCCCCAAATAACAAAGGCCGCATCAGCGGCCTTTGACCTCGATATAAGCAAACCCTACTTCCACAGCGCCTGCAGCTTGAGCCAAAGCACGACACCGGCCAGGCACAGCGTGATGCCGTTGGCCAACACCACTGGCGGACTACCGATGGCCAAGCCGTAGAGCAGCCAGCAGGCCACGCCCAAGGTGAACAGCAGATACATCGGCAGCGAGATACCCGAAAGATCGCGCGTACGCCAAGACCGCCAGGCCTGTGGCACGAAGGCCGCGGTGGTCAGGATGGCAGCGGGATAGCCGATCAATTCGGCAAATAACATCAGTCGAACACCACCGTCTTGTTGCCGTAGACCAGGATACGGTTGTCGATATGCCAGCGCACCGCGCGCGAAAACACCACCTTCTCCAGGTCGGCGCCCTTGCGCACCAGGTCGTCCAGGTCGTCGCGATGCGAGATGCGGGTCACGTCCTGCTCGATGATCGGGCCGTCGTCCAGCACCTCGGTCACATAGTGGCCGGTCGCGCCGATCAGCTTCACGCCGCGCTCGAACGCGCGCTGGTAGGGCTTGGCACCGTGGAAGGCGGGCAGGAAGGAATGGTGGATGTTGATGATGCGGTGCTGCCAACTGCGGATGAACTCCGGCGACAGCACCTGCATGTAACGGGCGAGCACGACGAAGTCGACCCGGTGGTGCTCAAGCAGGGCCTGCTGCTGACGCTCGGCCTCGGCCTTGTTGTCTTTGTTCACCGGGATATGCTGGAACGGCACCTTGTAGGCCTCGGCCAGCCAGTGGGTGTCCGGGTGGTTGCTGACGATCAGCGGGATGTCGCAATACAGCTCGCCCGCCTGCCAGCGATAGAGCAGGTCGGCCAGGCAATGGTCGTATTTCGATACGAAGATGGCCATGCGCGGCTTCACCGAGGACAGCGCCAGACGCCATTGCATCCGGTACTCGGCCGCGATCGGGCCGAAGGCCTCTTCGAACTTGTGCAGCCCAAGGTCGAACCCGTCCAAGTCCCACTCCACCCGCATCAGGAACAGCGCCACCTCCTTATCCTGGTGCTGGTCGGCATGCAGGATGTTGGCATTGTGCTGATAGAGAAAATTGGCGATGGCCGCGACCAAGCCTTTGCGGTCGGGGCAGACGATCAAAAGAACGGCGGTGTTGCGCATTTTCGGTAGTGCGGTAGTTGTCGATGCAGGCTGCATCATAACCGCAAATTGCCTTCAACCCTTGCCAGCACAGGCCTTCGGGCTTGAAACAGTGCCAACGAAACACCGCGTTGTTGTATCGGCCAGGCACAAGCTGAAAAACGCGATGTAGCCGTCGGCGCTATCGTATGCCTCGTGCCAACCGCCCTCCTGCCTAATAAGCAGGCACATAAACGGACAAACACACCCGTTTTCTCCACCCCATGGGTTTGATGTCTAAGCCCTTTTTCCGCGCCAGCAACAAAATCCAAAACCGACAAAAAAGAAAGCGGAAAAATCTATTGACGCGGCAGCTCAGGACACTAGAATTAGCGCCAACAACGAAAGCGAACCACTAGATTTAGTGTTCTCTAATATGGCGCCGAAACCCGCGCCAGGCCTGTAAACAAGACAATAGGAGACGAGCCGATGCAGCTTTCCACCGAGTTCCAGCCCGCCAGCCCCGAAGTTTCCTTGCCTGCCACCCCCGAAGCGACCGCCTCGTCCTCCCCCTACGCCGACCACAAGATCATCCGCCGTAACGGTGCGGTGGTGGCGTTCGAGCCGTCCAAGATCGCGGTGGCCATGACCAAGGCCTTCATCGCGGTGCACGGCAGCCAAGCCGCCGCCTCCGCCCGCATCCGCGAGATGGTCGACCAGTTGACCAACAACGTGGTCAGCGCCCTGGTGCGCCGCCAGCCGCACGGCGGCACCTTCCATATCGAAGACATCCAGGACCAGGTCGAACTGTCGCTGATGCGCTCGGGCGAACACGAGGTCGCCCGCGCCTACGTGCTCTACCGCGAGCGCCGGTCCGAGGAGCGGGCCAAGCAGAAGCAGCAGCAGGTCGAAGACCATGCCCTGTACTGCACCGAGAACGGCGAGCGCAAACCGCTCGACCTCGACCAGTTGACCACGCTGGTGCGGACCGCCTGCGAAGGCCTGACCGAGGTCAGCCCCGAGCCGATCCTGAACGCCACCGTGCGCGACCTCTACGACGGCGTGCCGATGGACGAGGTGCGCAAGTCGCTCATCCTGTCCGCCCGCTCGCAGATCGAGAACGACCCGGACTACAGCCTGGTCACCGCCCGCCTGCTGCTGCACAGCATCCGCAGCGAGGTGCTGGGCGAAGAGGTCAGCCAGCCGGACATGGCCACCCGCTATGCCGAATACTTCCCGGCCTAC
>JAJZTV010000121.1 GCA_021847385.1 Pseudomonadota bacterium
GGCTGGCCCGAATTGCGCCAGAAATGGAAGCTCATCTTCAAGGCGATCTCGGTCGCCGAGGCGCCGTCCGAGCCGTAGAAGGCGTGGCCCAGGCCGGTGAGCCGGGCCAGGCGCTCGGACAACTCGACCACCGGCGCATGGGTGCAGCCGGCCAGGATCACATGCTCCAGCCGGTCGAGCTGGTCGCGCAGCGCGGCATTGATGCGCGGGTGGCAATGGCCGAACAGGTTCACCCACCAGGACGAGATCGCATCGAGATAGCGCCGGCCTTCGTAATCGATCAACCACGGCCCTTCGCCGCGCGCGATCGGCAGCGGCGGCGTGGCCTCGAGATGCTTCATTTGGGTGCACGGGTGCCAAAGGGCCGCCCGGCTGCGCTCGATCCAGTCGCGGTTGCTCACAATCTGCTTCACATCGGATGGAATGGCGATAGGATAACAGCAGGCGACGCTGTCTCGAATCGGCCATATTCCGGGCGCATGCTTATCGCGCCGTATCCGCCGGCCGCCATGCATTCGAAACCCTGCGCGCCGTTCTTCAACGAGGAGACCTAGTGCCGTACACCGTCTGGCCCGGCCAACCGTACCCGCTCGGCGCCACCTGGGATGGCGCCGGCGTCAACTTCGCGCTGTTCTCGGAACACGCCGAGCAGGTGGAGCTGTGCCTGTTCGACCCCAAGGGCCGGCGCGAGATCGAATGCATCGCCCTGCCCGAGCAGACCGACCGGGTCTGGCACGGCTATCTGCCCGACATCCGGCCCGGCCAGCTCTACGGCTACCGGGTACACGGCCCCTACCGGCCGGAAGACGGCCACCGCTTCAACCCGCACAAACTGCTGCTCGACCCGTATGCCAAGGCCATCGTCGGCCCCATCAAATGGTCCGACGCCCACTTCGGCTACAAGGCCGACAGCCGGCGCGAAGACCTCAGCCTGGACCGGCGCGACTCCGCTCCCGGCATGCCCAAGTGCCAGGTGATCGATCCGGCCTTCACCTGGGGCGACGACCGGCCACCGAAAACGCCCTGGCACGAGACGGTGATCTACGAACTGCACGTCAAGGGCTTCACCCAGCAGCACCCCGGCATCCCCGCCCATCTGCGCGGCAGCTACGCCGCGCTGGCGACCGAGCCGGTGATCGCGCACTTCAAGCGCCTGGGCATCACCGCCGTCGAATTGATGCCGGTGCATGCCTTCGTCGACGACCGCTTCCTGGTCGAGAAAGGCCTGCGCAACTACTGGGGCTACAACTCCATCGGCTATTTCGCGCCCGACCTGCGCTACTCGGCCTACGGCGACATCCACGAATTCAAGACCATGATCAAGGCGCTGCACGCCCACGGCATCGAGGTCATCCTCGACGTGGTCTACAACCACACCGCCGAGGGCAATCACCTGGGGCCGACCCTGTCCTTCCGCGGCATCGACAACGCCGCCTATTACCGGCTGACCGACGACCGCCGCTTCTACAAGGACTACACCGGCTGCGGCAACACCTTGAACATGATGCACCCGCGCGTGCTGCAACTGATCATGGACAGCCTGCGCTACTGGGTGCAGGAGATGCACGTCGACGGCTTCCGCTTCGATCTCGCCTCGGCCCTGGCGCGCGAGCTGCACGAGGTCGACAAGCTCGGCGCCTTCTTCGACATCATCCACCAGGACCCGGTGCTGTCGCAGGTCAAGCTGATCGCCGAGCCGTGGGACCTGGGCGAGGGCGGCTACCAGGTCGGCAACTTCCCGGTCGGCTGGACCGAATGGAACGGCCGCTACCGCGATGTGATGCGCGACTATTGGCGCGGCGAGGGCGGCCTGATCGGCGAGTTCGCCACCCGCATCACCGGCTCCTCCGACCTCTATGCCCACAGCGGCCGCCGGCCCTATGCCAGCATCAACTTCATCACCTGCCACGACGGCTTCACCCTGTGCGACCTGGTCAGCTACAACGACAAGCACAACGAAGCCAACCTTGAGGACAACCGCGACGGCGAGGCGCACAACCGCACCTGGAACTGCGGGGTCGAAGGCCCGACCGCCGACCCGGCCATCCAGGCCCTGCGCCTGCGGCAGAAACGCAACTTCCTGGCCACGCTGATCTTCTCCCAGGGCGTGCCCATGCTCGCCGCCGGCGACGAGCTGGGCCGCACGCAAGGCGGCAACAACAACGCCTATTGCCAGGACAACGCCATCAGCTGGCTCGATTGGGCGCACGCCGACCGCGACATGCTCGACTTCGTCGCCACCTGCTTGGCGCTGCGCGCAGCGCACCCGATCCTGCGCCGCCGCCGGTTCTTCCAGGGCCGCGACATCCACGGCCAGGGCATCAAGGACATCGTCTGGCTCAAGCCCGACGGCACCGAGATGAGCGACGACGAATGGCAGCATCACCATGCCCGCTGCCTCGGCGTCTACCTGGCCGGCACGGCCATGGACGAGGTGGACAGCCGCGGCCAGCGCATCGTCGACGACGACTTCCTGCTGCTGTTCAACGCCCATCACGAGCCGCTGCCCTTCACCATGCCGGCCCTGCACAGCGGGGCCGCCTGGACCGCGCTGCTCGACACCGCCCGGCCGAACGGCCTGGCCTTGCACGACAGCTTTGCCGCCGCTTGCAACTACCCCTTGATGGCGCGTTCCTTCGCGCTGCTCACCCAGCCCCGGAGAACGGCATGAGCGCCGCCTTGCACCAACTTTGCGAACTGGTCGGCATCCTGCCCGACTACCACGACATCTGGGGCCATCGGCACGAGACCTCGGACGCCACCCGCCGTGCCCTGCTCGGCGCCATGGCCATCGCCTGCGCCGACGAGGCCGAATGTGCGCGGTCGCTGCAAACCTGGCTCGACGCCCCCTGGCGCCGCAAGCTGCCGCCCGTGGTTGTGGCGCCGGCCGATGCGCCCATTACGCTCTCGCTCCGTCTGCCCGAGCGCGAGGCCGGCCAGGTGTACACCTGGCGCCTGGCCCTGGAAAACGGCCACGCGATGGCCGGCCACTTCACGCCGGGCTCGCTGGAACAGCACGAGGCGCGCGAGCTCGACGGCGAGCCCTGGCACGCATACCGGCTCTACCTGCCGCCGATCAACGACACCGGTTATCACCAACTGGAGATCGACCAGGCCGGCACCACGCACAGCCTGCCGCTCGTCGTCCATCCCACCCGCTGCCACCAGCCCGCGTGCGTGAGCGACGGCCGCCGGACTTGGGGCCTGTCGGTGCAGCTCTACGGCGTGCGCTCGCAGCGCAACTGGGGCATGGGCGACTTCGGCGACCTGGCGCGCCTGCTCGACTGGGCCGCGCAACACGGCGCCAGCCTGATCGGCGTCAACCCGCTGCACGCGCTCTACCCGCACAACCCGCTGCACATCAGCCCCTACAGCCCGTCCAGCCGGCAGTTCGCCAACACCCTCTACCTCGATGTCGAGGCCGTGGCCGAGTTCGCCGACTGCGCCGAGGCGAAGCGGATCGTGGCCGAGCCGGCCTTCCAGACCCGACTGCACGCCCTGCGCGCCGCCGAACTGGTCGACTACCGTGGCGTCGCCGAGGCCAAGGGCCGCATCCTGCCCCTGTTGCATCACCACTTCCGCACCGAACACCTCGCGCACGACAGCGCACGGGCCCAGGCCTTCCGTACCTTCCAACAACAGGCCGGCGAAGACCTGCGCCGCTTCGCGCTCTACCAGGCCTTGCAGGCCCACCTGCACGCGCACGACGGCAACTTGTGGGGCTGGCCGGTCTGGCCCGATGCCTGGCGCGACCCGCAATCGCCCACGGTGCGGGCCTTCGCCCAAGAGCATGCCGAGCGCATCGAATACTTCGAATACCTGCAATGGCTGGCCGAAGACCAGCTCGCGCAACTGCGCGCCAAGGCCGAGCAATTGCAGCTCGGCATCGGCCTATACCAGGACCTGGCCGTGGGCGTCGACAAGGGCGGAGCAGAGACCTGGGCGCATCACGAACTCTTCGCGCTGGACGCCCGCACCGGCTGCCCCCCGGACGACTTCAACCCGCGCGGGCAGGACTGGGGCCTGCCGCCGTGGATTCCGCATCGCTTGCGCGAGGCCGGCTACGCGCCCTTCATCGCCGCCCTGCGCGCCAACATGCGCCATGCCGGCGCCCTGCGCCTGGACCACGTGATGGGCCTGATGCGCCTGTACTGGGTGCCGCCCGGCATGCAGGGCGACCAGGGCGCCTACCTGCGCTACCCCTTCGCCGACCTGCTCGGCATCCTGGCGCTGGAGAGCCAGCGCAACCAGTGCCTGGTCATCGGCGAAGACCTCGGCACCGTGCCCGACGCAGTGCGCCGCGACCTCTACGACTACGGCGTGCTGTCCTACCGCCTGTTCTACTTCGAGCGCGAGTACGACGGCGCTTTCCGCGCCCCCGGCAACTTCGCCGCTCAATGCTTGGTCGCCGCCAGCACCCACGACCTCGCCACCCTCAAAGGCTTCTGGCTGGGCGAGGACATCGCGCTGCGTGAACAACTGCAGCTCTACCCCAGCGAGCCACTGCGCGAAGCGCAAATCGCCGAGCGCAGGGCCGACCGCTGGCGCCTGCTGCAAGCCCTGGAACGCGAAGGGCTACTCCCAAATAATGTAGCCGCCGACCCCGGCGCCGTGCCCGAACTCACGCCCGAACTCATCCGCGCCATCCACCAATACCTGGCCCGCAGCCCGGCCCAGCTCTTCATCGTGCAGGCCGAAGACCTGCTGGGCGAGACGGAGCAGGCCAACCTGCCCGGCACCGTGGACGAGCACCCGAACTGGCGGCGGAAGTTGGCGGTGGAATTGGAGGCGTGGCCGGGCGATGCGCGCACGACGGCGATCGCGTTGGCGGTTCAAGCCGAACGCAAAGGCTAAGGCCGCTTTAACCTGTTAGCCCCGAGCACGGAGAGGATGGCCTGTTGCGGTTGGCGGTGGGGAAGGTGTTGGCGGGGTATCCGGTGGGGTTTCTGGTCATCGCCGCTTAATCAATTAGCAAATTTCAGATCAGTTGAACGCATTGTTCATAATTGGCTTCATCGGTATTGTGCTTTCACTGAAATGGCTTAACCATGCAAGCAGTTTCACCAGCACATAACCAAATACAGAGGGAAGCAATGAGCAAACTAGAAAACAGCGCTGGGATTAGCTACCGCATCCGGAAGGGGGCATCAGTTGGCGAGCCGGATGCTGAGAGTGACAGTCATTTCTTGTCATCCTGCTTTATGAATACGGGTGATTATGAAACCTTGGTCAACTGCGACGATCCGCACCGCATTATTGTTGGGCGCACTGGCACAGGCAAAAGCGCCCTAATTTATAAAATCAGCCAATCCGAAGAAAACGTCATATCAATTCCACCAGAGGCGCTATCACTAAACTACCTGTCTAACTCAGATGTCATCCCAATACTCGAAAATGCTGGCGTCAAGTTGGATATTTTCTACACCCTACTATGGCGGCACGTGTTTGCTGTAGAGCTTCTAAAGAAGAAATTTAAACTCACAACAGAAGACAACACCAAGACATGGATTAATGGATTCTTGTCTATGCTGCGAGGCAAAGATAAGACGAAGGAAAGAGCATTAACCTACCTAAAAGACTGGGGCGATAAGTTCTGGCAAGAAACCGAATATAGAATTAAGGAAGTTACACACAAGCTCGAGGACGACATCCAATCAAGCATTGGGGTGGATATAGAAGGCTTACGCGCACTCTTAGGTGGCGAATCAAAGAGTAGCCTAGAACAAAAAACAGAAGTAGTTCATAAGACACAGAAGATCATTAACAACATTCAAATTAAAGAACTATCAGACGTCTTGCGCTTTCTTTCTGAGGAAGTATTTACTGATCCGCAGCAAAAATACTACATACTTATCGACAAACTTGATGAGAACTGGGTTGATGATAGCCTCCGCTATAAATTGATTCGCGCGCTAATCGAAACAGTTAAAGCATTCAGGTGCATTTCTAATGTAAAAATCATAATCGCACTGAGGCTTGATTTAATACAAAGCGTTTTCGACAAAACTCGGGATTCTGGTTTTCAAGAAGAAAAATACCAATCCCTGTTTCTCCATCTGCGCTGGGACAAGTCGCAATTAACAAGCTTACTAGATAAGCGCGTCAGCTTACTTGTAAGTGAACAATACACATCGAGACCGATAAGGCTACGTGAACTGTTCCCGGAAAGGGTTGGCAAAACTGAATTTCTTGATTATCTGTTCACTAGGACGTGAAGCCTCCTCGGATTTTCGGGCCGATTTGAAGTAGAGTTTTTCCCTGAAAGGAAGCTCTACATGAAGAAATCGAAGTTTAGCGAGCAGCAGATCGTATCGATCCTGAA
>JAJZTV010000122.1 GCA_021847385.1 Pseudomonadota bacterium
GATTCAATTGCTGTTCATCCTGGCCGGCATCGCCGGCGCGTTGCCGCTGGCCTGGTGGGCCGCGCGCCGAGTCGGCTTCGAGACCCTGAACCGCTCGCTCGACAGCTATTTCTCCCAACGGAACGCCTGGGCCTTGCTGCTCTTGATCGTGCTGTACAAGCTGGGCGATGCCTTCGCCGGCACCTTGACCACGCCCTTCCTGATCAAGGGCATGGCCTTCAGCCAGGCCGAGGTCGGCATCGTCAACAAGGTGATCGGCATCTGGCTGACCATCTTCGGCGCGCTGGCCGCCGGCGCGCTGATGCTACGGATCAACCTGTATCAAGCGCTGCTGGCCTTCGGCGTGTTGCAATTGGTGTCCAACCTGGGTTTCTGGCTGCTGGCCATGGCGGGCAAGGGGGCCTGGGGCAGCTTCATGTTGCCGCCGTTCGACCTCGGCTTCGTCGCGCTCGATAGCGCCAGCGAGATCGACGGGCTGTTGATGGCCGCCATCGCCTTCGAGAACGTCGCCAGCGGCATGGGCACCGCCGCCTTCGTCGCGCTGTTGATGGGCCTGTGCAACCACCGGTTCAGCGCGACCCACTACGCCCTGCTTTCGGCCTTGGCCGCGGTCGGCCGCATCTACGTCAGCCCGCTGTCCGGCGTGTTGTCTGAGGCCATCGGCTGGCCGATGTTCTTCGTGTTCTCGACCCTGGCGGCCGTGCCCGGCCTGGTCATGGTCTGGTGGATGCGCCGCGCGATTACCGCGCTCGGTGCGCACCGCTAACGGCTATTCGCGGCCGCTCCGGTAGCCGCTGCCCTGCCCCGGCCCGCGTGGCGCATGGGCTGGCTCCCCCTCCAGCCGCTGATGCGCGCCGACGCTGTCGCCGCCGACCGCCGTCGTGCCGAACAGCGGTGCCACGGCCAACAGGATGACGGCCAGCAGCGCGAGCAAACCCAAGACGATACGCCAGTTCATCTGCTCGGGCCTGTGGCCCCTGAGCAGGCCGGCGACGACACGCCAATGCAGGAACAGGTGCAAGGAGAGGATGGCGAAGAACGCCAGCGCGATCCAGAAGTGGATCGCACCCCAGTCGTGCCGGCCGAGCGACCAGATCTCCGACCAGCGGCCGCTGCCGGGCGGCAGCAGGTAATGCAGCAGGATGCCGGTGGTAGTCAGGAAGACGAAGCCGATGAAGGCGACGATGTCGATCAGCAGGATCAGGGTAGAGCGATTCATCGCGTCGCCTCTCGGATCGGCCGAGGACTGGCGCCGAGATCGTGGAAGGCCGCCGCCGCGCAGGGCGGCGCGACCGCCCGGATCCCCGCCAGTCTTAGTGGAAAAAGCCCTTCGACAACAACTCCATGGTCAGCACCCGGTAGTCGTGCGCCCCGACCGAATCGGCGGCATAGGCGAAGATATCCATGCCGTGGGCCGGGCTCTCGGCCAGGGCCAGGTCGTCGCCGATCTTGGCCTCGGTCAACTCGGCCGCATAGCGCTGCTTGAGCGTGGCCAGGGCGTCGCGGCATTGCGGCTTGTCCTCGGCATAACGGGTGACCACCATGCGCCGCTCGATCGGCCGGCCCAGCGGCTTTTCCAGCACGCGCAGGGCGATTTCGGTGCGGTGCAGGCCCTGCATCGCCAGGTAATCGGAGGTGACCGGGACCAGCACCCGGTCGGAGGCGAATAGCGCGTTCAAGGTCAAGACCGACAGCGAGGGGGCGCAGTCCATCAGCACCGGGCTGTTGGCGCCGACCAGCTCGCTCAGGCCGTGCTTCAGCTTGGCGGCCACGCCCTTGACGCCGCCGAGCATGGAATCGACCTTGGACAGGTCGGGGTGGCCGGGAATCAGGCGCAGGCCGTTGGGCAAAGTCCGCACCAGGCTGGCCAGCGGTTTGTCGCGCAGGAAGAAGGCCGACACGCAGGCGTCGCCTTGCAGATTCTTGACGCCCAGGGCCAGGCTCAGGTGCGCCTGCGGATCGAGGTCGATCAGGATGGGCTGGCGTTCCAGCAGCATCAAAGCGGCGGCCACGTTGAGGGTGGTGGTGGTCTTGCCGACCCCGCCTTTCTGGTTGAAGACTGCAACGACTGCCATGTTGTCTCCTTCTGTTACTCGACCGTGACCGACTTGGCCAGATTGCGGGGCTTGTAGTTCCGGCCGGCCGCCGACGCGGCCTTAACCTGAAGGTTAGCCTGCACTGCAAGCCCAGGAACCCCTCGGCCCACAACATCCTCAGTGTTTTTGCCAATCATTCTACGGTTACCGACTTGGCAAGGTTCCTGGGCTTGTCTACATCGGTGCCTTTGACCAAGGCCGCATGATACGCCAACAACTGCACCGGGATCGCATGCACCACCGGCGACAGCACGCCGACATGGCGCGGGGTGCGGATCACATGCACGCCCTCCGAGTCGGTGAAGTGGCTGTCGAGGTCGGCGAACACGAACAGCTCGCCGCCGCGCGCCCGCACCTCCTGCATGTTCGACTTCACTTTTTCCAACAGGGCATCATTCGGTGCGATCACCACCACCGGCATGTCGGCATCGACCAGCGCCAGCGGGCCGTGCTTCAACTCGCCGGCCGGATAGGCCTCGGCATGAATATAGGAGATTTCCTTGAGCTTGAGCGCACCTTCCAGCGCGATCGGGTAATGCAGGCCGCGGCCGAGGAATAGCGCATGCTGTTTGGCACCGAACTGCTCGGCCCAAAGCTTGATCTGCGGCTCCAGGTTCAAGGCGTGCTGCACGCTGCCGGGCAGATGACGCAAGGCCTCAAGATAGGTCGCCTGCTGTTCGTCGTCGAGCCGGCCGCGCTGCTTGGCCAAGGTCACCGCCAGGATGAACAGGGCGACCAGCTGGGTGGTGAAGGCCTTGGTCGAGGCGACGCCGATCTCGGCCCCGGCCCGGGTGTAGAACACCAGGCGCGAGGCGCGCGGGATGGCGCTTTCCTGCACGTTGCAGATGGCCAGGGTCAGATCGTGCCCGAGCGACTTGGCATATTTCAACGCCTCCAGGGTATCCAGGGTCTCGCCCGACTGGGAGATGGTGACGACCAGGTGCTTGGGGTTGGCCACCGCCGGCCGGTAGCGGTATTCGCTGGCGATCTCGACCTGGCAGGGCAGGCCGGCGATGGCCTCGATCCAGTAGCGGGCGACCGAGCCGGCGTAGAAGCTGGTGCCGCAGGCCAGGATCTGCACACCCTCGACCTGGTCCAGCACGGTCGCGGCCCCCTCGCCGAACAGGGCCGGGCTGAAGCCTTCGTCGAGCACCGCCTCAAGGGTGTCGGCCAGGGCGCGCGGCTGCTCGTGGATCTCTTTTTGCATGTAATGGCTGTAGGGGCCGAGTTCCAGCGAGGCGATGGACACGTCGCTGATGTGTTCGCCGCGCTCGACCGTCTGCCCGGCCTGATCGTGAATGACGATACCGTCGCGGCGTACCGCGACCACATCGCCCTCTTCCAGATAGATCACGCGCCGCGTGCTGGACAGCACGGCGGAGACATCGGACGCGATGAAGTTTTCGTGTTCGCCACGGCCGATCAGCAGGGGGCAACCCATGCGCGCGCAGATCATCAGGTCGGGCTGGTCCAGGGCGACCACGGCGATGGCATAGGCGCCGACCAATTCGCGCACGGCCGCCTCCACCGCGGCGAACAAATCATGCATCTGTTGATAGCGGTGATGGACCAGATGGGCGATGACCTCGGTGTCGGTCTGCGACTCGAAGGCATAACCCAACTGCTTGAGCTCGGCCCGAATGGCCTCGTGGTTCTCGATGATGCCGTTGTGCACCACGGCGATGAGATCGCCGGAGATGTGGGGATGGGCATTGGGTTCGGTCACGCCGCCGTGCGTCGCCCACCGGGTATGGCCGATGCCGATCCGGCCCGTGAGGCCTTCCGCCGCCGCCGCGTTCTGCATCTCGCTGACCCGGCCGACCCGGCGTACTCGCTTGATCGCGCCATCGACCACGGCGATGCCGGCCGAGTCGTAACCGCGGTATTCCAGGCGTTGCAGACCCTCGATCAGCAGGGGTACCACGTTGCGTTCGGCGACGGCGCCAACGATGCCGCACATGTCAACGCTCCGCTTTCAGTGAGGGGTGAGGAGTAGGGCGTGAGGAGAAATCAACCACCCCTGCTCGATGTTGTGATGGCGTCATAGGCATATTCGTCTGTTTGGCTTCTCTGAAGTTACGCCGCACCCCTAACTCCTTACGCCTCACCGTTTTTTCACCGGCCGCTTCCAACCGGCGATCGAGACGGCCTTGGCTCGCGCCACGGTCAATTCGCCCGCCGGCGCGCTCTTGCTGATGACCGAACCGGCGCCGATGGTCGCCGCCGCACCGATCCGCACCGGCGCCACCAGCACGCAATTCGAGCCGATCGAGGCGTTGTCCTCGATGTCGGTGTGATGCTTGTTGGCACCGTCGTAGTTGGCGGTGATGGTGCCGGCCCCGATGTTGACCATGCTGCCCACGGTGGCGTCGCCGACGTAGGACAGGTGGTTGATCTTGGAGTTGAAGCCGACCTGGCTGTTCTTGATCTCGACGAAGTTGCCGATGTGGGTCTCGGCCGCCAGCTCGGTGCCGGGCCGGATGCGCGAATAGGGGCCGACGCGGCTGCCGGCACCGATCTTGGCGCCGTCGAGGTGGCTGAACGGCAGGATCTCCGCGCCCGCGGCAACCTCGACGTTCCTCAGCACGCAGTTGGCGCCGATCTTCACGCCATCGGCCAGGGCCACGCGGCCCTCGAACACGCAATTCACGTCGATCAACACGTCGCGGCCGCAGGCCAGTTCGCCGCGAATGTCGATGCGCTTGGGGTCGATCAGGGTCACACCCTGATGCAGCAGCGCCTCGGCCAGGTTGTGTTGATGCGTGCGCTCCAACTCGGCCAATTGCGCCCGGCTGTTGACGCCGAGCACCTCCCACATCGCGCCGGGGTGGCAGGGCAGCACGCGCACCCGTTCGGCCGCGGCCATCGCGATGATGTCGGTCAGGTAGTACTCCCCTTGCGCGTTGTCGTTGGACAGGCGCGCCAGCCATGCGCTCAGCCGCTTGGCCGGCACGGCCATGATGCCGGTGTTCACCTCATGGATCGCCAGCTCTTCCGGCGTCGCGTCCTTGTGCTCGACGATGCGCTCGACGCCGCCCTGCGCATTGCGCACGATACGGCCGTAGCCCGAGGGGTTGGCCAAGCTGATCGTCAGCAGGGCCAGCGCGTCTTCGCGCGCCAGCAACACCAGCTCTTGCAAGGTTTCCGGCTGGATCAGCGGCACGTCGCCGTAGAGGATCAAGGTCACCGCCTCGGGGTCCAGCCTGGGCAGCGCTTGTTGCACGGCGTGGCCGGTACCGAGCTGCGGTTCCTGCATCACCCAGACCAGGTCGTCGCGGCCGACCACCTGCGGCAGGACATCGCCGCCATGGCCGTAGACCACGCAGATGCACTCCGGCACCAAGCGGTCGGCCGCGGCGATGACGTGCTCGATCAAGGGACGGCCCGCCAGTGGATGCAGGACCTTGGGCAGGTCGGAGTGCATCCGGGTGCCTTTGCCGGCGGCGAGGATGACGACGTTAAGCGGTCTGTTCATTCGATCGTGTCTGGCGCGCAAGTGATGCGCATTTGGCCTGGAAGTATAAACAAATCGCCCGCTCCACGCGGGGCCGGCCAATAAAAAAGGCAGCCTGAAGGCTGCCTTTTCCTGTTGCCGTGCTTCAGCTTCAAGCCTTTTGCTTGCGCAGCTTCTCGATGGCCTGCAATTGAGCGATGGCGACGGCCAGCTCGGCCTCGGCCTGGGCGTATTCCATGGCAGAGGTGCGGTTCTTCATCGCCTCTTCCGCGCGTTGCTTGGCCTCTTGTGCGCGGGCCTCGTCCAGGTCGGCACCGCGCACGGCGGTGTCGGACAGGATGGTGACCACGTGCGGCTGCACTTCAAGGATACCGCCGGAGACGAAGATCACATCCTCTGCGTCTTCCATCGGTTTCTTGATGCGCACCGAACCCGGCTTGATGCGGCTGAGCATCGGAGCATGACGCGGGTGAATACCCACCTCGCCCATCTCGGCCGGGACGATCACATACTCCGCCGAGCCAGCGTAGATGGAGGCCTCCGCGCTCACGATGTCTACATGTACGGTCATTGCCATAACGGGCTTTCCTTACTGAAGGGTCTTGGCCTTCTCGACGGCCTCGTCGATGGTGCCGACCATGTAGAAGGCCTGTTCGGGCAGGTGGTCGTATTCGCCTTCGACGATCGCCTTGAAGTTGGCGATGGTGTCTTTCAGCGAAACGTACTTGCCGGGCGCGCCGGTGAAGGCCTCGGCCACGAAGA
>JAJZTV010000123.1:0-926 GCA_021847385.1 Pseudomonadota bacterium
AGGCACTGGCGGGCGAACACCCATTTGAAGAAGGGCTGGGCGGCCAGCTCGTCGGCGGCCTCGTCGGGCAGCGGCAGGAACACGGCGCCGCCGCCGGGCAGGGCCTCGGCCTCGGTGTCGACGCCGAGCTCGAAGGCGTAGCTCTCGGCCTCGCGGGCGCATTCGGCCTCGAAGCCGCCGCGGCAGTAAAGCAGTAGTCCGGACATGGGATTATTTCGGTCGGGATGGAATAAAGTGGCGGATGCGGGCGTTTGATCAATAATGCAGCTTACGCTGCAGTTCGGCGTTTTCGCAAATCAAACGACGGTGAGAGGGGGTAATCATGAAGCGACAAATTTCCAAGGCGGTGGTGTTGGGCGGCGTGTTGGCGTGTTTCGCGGCAGGGGTCATGGCCGACGACGAGGATGTCATCAAGTACCGCCGGAACGTGATGAAGGCCTATGCCGCCCACATGGCGGCAGCGGGCGCCATTGTACAGGGCAAGGTGAAGGGTTCGGCGGCCGGCCATGCCAAGGCGCTGGAGGCGACCACGAAGGACATCGCCGGCCTATTCCCGGCCGGCTCCGATTTCGGTGAGACCAACGCGATGGATGCGGTGTGGTCGAAGCGGGCCGGTTTCGAGAAGAAGGCCAAGGACACCGAGGCCAAGGCGGCGGCCTTCGCCAAGGCGGCCGACGGTGCCGACGCGGCGGCCAAGTTCAAGGACTTGTCGGAAAGTTGCAAGGCCTGCCACAAGGACTATCGCAAGGAGCAAAAGTAAGCGGATGGCGCGCTGGCCGGCGCTGTTCGCGCTGCTGCTAGCCGGTCATGCCCTGGCGGCGGGGCCGGACCCGGCCGCCGGGGAATATCTGTTCCGCGCGGCCGGCTGCGCGAACTGCCACACCGACCGCGAGCACGGCGGTGCCCCGCTGGCTGGCGGGCGCAAG
>JAJZTV010000123.1:936-6278 GCA_021847385.1 Pseudomonadota bacterium
GCAAGCTGGCTACGCCCCTGGGCGACTTCTATACGCCCAACATCACGCCCGACCCGGACACCGGCCTTGGCCGCTGGACCGAGGCCGATTTCCGCCGCGCGCTACGCGAGGGGCGCGGGCCGGACGGCCGGCACTACTACCCGAGTTTTCCTTATGCGGCCTACACACGCTTGAGCGATGCCGACATCGGTGCGCTGTGGGCCTATCTGAAGACCGTGCCGCCGGTGCGCCAAGCCAATCGGCCGCATGCCTTGCCGTGGTATTTGCAGCCGCGGCCCTTGCTGGCCGGCTGGAAGCGGCTGTATTTCCACCCCGGCAGTTATGTGCCGGACCCGCGCAAGGATGCCGTGTGGAATCGCGGTGCGTATCTGGTGCAGGCGGTAGGCCATTGCGCCGAGTGCCACACGCCGCGCAACAAGCTCGGTGGTTTTCGCACCGGGATGTATTTGGCCGGCGACCGGGCCGGTGTCGAAGGCGGTTTGGTGCCCAACATCACGCCGGACAAGGCGACCGGCATCGGCCGCTGGAGCCGGGGCGAATTGATCGACTACCTGAAGACCGGCATGCGCCCCGACGGCGATTCGGCCGGCGGCTTGATGGCCGAGGTGATCGACAACGGCCTGAGCCATCTGACGCCGCAGGACATCGACGCGATCGCCGCGTATGTGCAGAGCGTGCCGCCGGTGGCGCATGCGGTGCGCCAGCCCAGGCCGGCGCCGGCGCAGGACGGGTTCGAGTACTGATCTCGCCGGGGCGGCTGCCGTCAGAGTGGTTTCTTCAGGAAGACCGGCATCGAATCGCTGTGGGTGACGTTCCGGTCGGTCAAGGCCTTCGCCCCGCTGCCGTCGGCATTCATGATCCAGATCTCAACGTTGTTCGAGAAGCCCGAATATGTCTTCTGAAAGGCGATGCGCGTGCCATCGGGCGACCAGGCGGGCTGGCTGCAATTGGCGGCCGTCTCCTGGGTCAAGCGGGTCTTGCCCGAGCCGTCGGCGTTCATCACGTAGATCTGTTCCTTGGCATTGAAGTCGGGATAGCCGGGGTAGGCGGCGAAGGCGATCTTGCTGCCGTCGGGCGACCAGGTCGGGTGTTCGGCCGGCGAGATCACGGTCTCGCCGAGCAGGGTGCCGGCGTAGGTCAGGTAGCTCATCGCACCGGTCGCCAGCGTCAGCTTGGCGATGGTGCCGCCGTTCTTGGTGCGGTTGGTGCTGAACAGCAGCGCAGTGCCGTCGGGCGATAGGGAAGGGTGGCGGTCGGCGGCCGTGCTGGTGTCGTTGTAGATCGGGCTGACCTGCGCCTCGCCGCTGCCGTCGGCATTCATCGCGTAGAGGTATTCCTTGGCGTTGGCGGTCGTTTGATTCAAGCGGGTGAAATAGACCTTGTTGTCGTACGACCAGGTCGGGTAGGCCGGGTTCAGATCGTCGCTGCGGATGATTTTTTCGCCGCTGCTATCGAGCACGACGATGCCCTTGCTGTAGCGGGTGAACACCAGCTTGCTGCCGTCGGGCGAGGACGATGGATAGCTCTCGACGTAAGAGCTTTGCGACAGGGTGAGCCGCCTCGGGTTGGTGCCGTCGGCGTTCATGACCCAGATGTTGTCCCAGCCGTCGCGGAAGCTGACGAAGGCGATGCTATCGGCCGCACTGGCGGGCACGGTGTAGATCAGGCCGAACTTGCCGTTCGTCAGCATGTCGTTCTCGGTCAGGCCATAGCCGAGATAGACGGTGGTGCCGGCGAGCGCCGACATGTCGACGTTGCGCAGGACCTCGATGCTGCGGTTGGTCAACGTGCCAGCGGCATAGACCGGCAGCGGCCCGCTGCTCCAGGCCAGCCAAGTGTTGCCGTTGTGGACATACCAGGCACTGCCGACATTGGCGACCAGATACACGTTGCCGCTGTGTCCCGCATCCGCGTCGGCGACGCTGAGGCTGGCGGTCAGCGTGAGGCTGCTGGTCGAGCCGGTGGCTGCGGCGGTGAAGGCCGGCGCCGTGGCGGCGCAGGCCAAGCTCGGCGGGCCGGCCACGATCAGCATGAGCAGTAGCGAGCAGAACAGCGGCTTGAGCAGGCTCTTGCGGGTATTCATTTTCGCCCTCGGCAAAGGTGAATGGCTATTCAAGTTGACTATAGCCAATCGGGTTTCGCCCGACATCTCAATCCGGCAATTTCTTGCCCGGATTCAGAATCCCTTGCGGGTCGAACACCCGTCTCAGCTCGCGCATCAGGGTCAGGGTGTCCGGCTCGATTTCGAGCGGCAGGAATTGGCGCTTCTTGGTGCCGATGCCGTGTTCGCCCGACAGCGTGCCGCCGAGGCGCAACACGGTCTCGACCAGTTCGCGCAGGCAGGTCTCGGCGCGCGCCATCTCGTCCTCGTCGTCCGGATGCACCATCAGGTTCACGTGCAGGTTGCCGTTGCCGGCGTGGCCGAAGCTGACGATGGGCAGGCGGTGCAGGGTGCCCATGGCGTCGATCGCGGCGACCAGTTCGGCTAGGCGCGAGACCGGCACGACGACGTCTTCGTTGATCTTGAGCGGGGCGATCTTTTTTACCGCATGCGACAACGATTTGCGCGCGGTCCACAGGTTTTGAATCTCGGCCGGGGTGAAGCCGGTTTGCAACTCCAGCAGGCCGTCGCCGCGCAGCGCATTTTCCAAGGCGGCGATTTGGCGCGGGATGTCTTCGGCCGGGCCGTCGGCCTCGACCATCAGCACGGCCTCGGTGCCGGGGGCCAGGCCTTCGGCCGCGCCGAACTGGCTCCGGCCGCTTCGCATAACGTTCGCTTCCACCGATACTCCGTATTCGGTGATCGCCTCGATCGAGCGGCGGTCCATGAACTCCAGCGCGCTCGGCACGACTGGCTGCTGCATGATGCGCTGCACGGCGGCGCAGGCGGCGGTATCGCTGGCATAGCAGACGCGCAGCGACACGGTGCGTTCGGGCGCCGGCATCAGCTTCAGCGTGGCCTCGGTGATCAGCGCCAGCGTGCCTTCCGAGCCGATCAACAGCCGGGTCAGGTCGTAGCCGGTGGCGTATTTGCTGGTGCGGCCACCGGTGCGCAGTTCGCGGCCGTCGCCGGCCACTGCGCGCAGGCCGAGCACGTGGTCGCGGGTGACGCCGTATTTCACCGCGCGCGGCCCCGCTGCGTTCATCGCCAGATTGCCACCGATGCGGCTGTAGGCGCCGCTGCCGGGGTCGGGCGCATACATCAGGCCGGCCGTGCGGGCGAGGCGGTCGATGTCCTGGGTGACGACGCCGGGCTCGACCACGATCAGGCGATTGGCCGGGTCGAACTCGACGATGCGGTTCATGCATTCGAAGCTCAGCACCACGCTGCCCGGCGTCGGTTGGGCGCCGCCGACGTTGCCGGAGCCGGCGCCGCGCGGCGTGATCGGCAGCTTGTGCTTCAGCGCCAGGCGCACACAGCCGGCGACCTGCTCGTGCGAGCTGGGAAACAGCACGGCCTCGGGCGTGCAGCGGCCGGGTGTCTCGTCCTGGGCGTAGAGGGCCAGGGTGTCGGCATCGGTGCGCGCCCGCTCGGTCCCGAGCAGCGCGGCGAATTCGGCGAGGATGGCGGGGGGCAGCATCAGCCCAGGGTGGCCTCGACCACCTCGGCCGCGTGCGCCATCGCATCGCCGTCGGGGAAACGGCCATAGGCCTCTTGCACGGCGGCGTCGTAGAGCAGGCGGTTAAACGGTTGCGCCGCCTGTTCGTGCATGGCGTGGCGCAGGGCCTGGGTCATGATGCGGTCCAAGGAGACCAGGCGCTTGGCCACGACGATGCCGTCGTCGGCATTGACCAGGGTCAGGCGCAGGCGGCCGCGCTCGCCAGCCGGCTCGGCCGGCAGTTCGCGCTCGGCCTCGGGTATCAGGTGGACGTTGAAGGCGACGTCGGACCATTCGCAGACGTTGCGGATCTTGTACAGCAGGAAGGCGGCCGGGCCGCTGCCGAGCAGGCCGACCTCGATCGGCTGCGCGCGCAGGCCTTCGATCTCGGCCTGGCTCGGGCCGGCCCAGAACAGCACCAGGTCGTGGGCCTGGTCGCGGTAGGCATAGCGGGCGCCTTCGTCGTAGCGCTTGTGTTCGGCCGAGTAGACCTCGCCGACCTGCGGGCCGAGCCGCTCGACGTCGGGACGCAGAAAGGTGTGGAACTCGCTCACGCGCCTTCCTCGGGCAGCAGGGACAGCAGCATCGCGATCATGTCTGTGTCGAAGTCCATGCCCAGCTCCATATCGGGGTTGAGCGCGATGCCGACGTCGTCGGCCATGCGCCGCAGCACCCAGGAGAACTCGGTGAGCAGGCCGCCGCTGTAGCCGGGGATGTCGCTCATGAAATTCTTCGCCCGCTCCGGCGACGAGAACAGCACCAGCACGGCGGTGCCGTCGTCGGCCTCGAGCACCAGGGGCTCGGCCTGGGTGGAGCGCTGAAAGCCGGCGATGGCGTGCTTCTCGTCCTTCACCGGCATGAATACCTGCAGATCGAGCAGACGCTGGGCGAAGGTTTCGGGGTCGATCGAGCCGGCATGCAGTTCGGTCAACAGGTATTCGAGATCGTTCTTGGGGAGTGCGGGGATATCCATGGAAAGGGCCGTCCAGACAAGGCCATCAGCATAGCATCGGCGCGGGCCTCGCGCACCCCGCTAGAATGGCGGCAAGGAGGAAGCCATGTTTCGTTTCGGTATCGACCTGGGCGGGACCAAGATCGAATTGATTGCCTTGGATGAGCTCGGCGGCGAACGCTGGCGGCGGCGGGTGCCGACGCCGCAGGGCGACTACGCCGGCACGCTGGATGCCGTCGCGGCGTTGGTGCGTGAGGCGGAGCAGGCCTTGGCTGCGACGGGATCGGTCGGCATCGGCACGCCGGGCGCGATCTCGCCGGCCAGTGGCTTGATGAAAAACGCCAATTCGGTCTGCCTTAACGGTCGACCGCTGAAGCAAGATATCGAGGCCCGGCTCGGCCGGTCTGTCCGCATCGCCAACGACGCCAACTGTTTTGCCTTGTCCGAGGCGACCGACGGTGCGGCGGCCGGGGCGCAGGTCGTGTTCGGCGTGATCGTCGGCACCGGCTGCGGGGCCGGCGTGGTGGTGCGCGGCCAGGTGTTGACCGGGCCGAACGCGATCGCCGGCGAGTGGGGGCATAACCCCTTGCCCTGGCCGCAGGCGCACGAGTTGCCGGGGCCGGCCTGTTATTGCGGCAAGCGGGGTTGTATCGAGACCTGGCTGTCGGGGCCGGGGCTGGCGCGCGAGTTCGAGGCGGTGGCGGGGCAGGCGCTCGCCGCGCCGGAGATCGCGCACCGGGCGGCGGCGGGCGATGCGCAATGCGAGGCCGCAATGCAGCGTTACGAAGACC
>JAJZTV010000124.1 GCA_021847385.1 Pseudomonadota bacterium
TCCCATGTACGTATTCATGGACGGCGAATACAACCAGTACGAAGTAGAAGCCGACAACCTCGGCGACATGCTGAACTACTTGGAAGACAGCATGCCCTGCGAGGTCGTGTTCTACAACGGCAAGGCCATCTCGGTCGACATGCCGAGCTCCGTCGTACGCGAGGTGGAATACACCGAGCCCGCGGTCAAGGGCGACACCTCCGGCAAGGTGATGAAGCCCGCCCGGATCAAGCCGACCGGCCACGAGATCTCCGTACCCGCCTTCGTCGAGATCGGCGACCGAATCGAGATCGACACCGCCACCGGCGAGTATCGCAACCGGGTAAAGGCCTAAGCGTCAGCGCTCGATAAAAAAGGCAGCCGATCGGCTGCCTTTTTTTACGCCAGCATGGCCAAGGTCTAGGCGCTTGCAGCCACTTGCCCGCGAAACAGCGCAGCGATCAGATCGGATTGAGTGACCA
Source organism: Pseudomonadota bacterium (assembly GCA_021847385.1). Taxonomy (GTDB): domain Bacteria; phylum Pseudomonadota; class Gammaproteobacteria; order Burkholderiales; family Thiobacillaceae; genus Sulfuritortus. Next base: position 462 of record JAJZTV010000124.1, read on the forward strand.
TCCCCACCAGGCGATTTTCCTTGTCGACCACGGGGATATGATGCAAACCCCGATCCGACAGCAACGGTACGAGTTCCACGATGTGCATATCCTCTTGTGCGATCAGCACCTCGGTGGTCATGACCTGGCCAACCACCTCGGCCTTCTCGGAGGTTAGTCCAGGGGTGCGGCGGATGAAGGCCAGCAAGCGATCCCGAAGCGTCTCATGGGTCTTGAGATTGGCGCGCTTCAGAAAATCCACCACAGTGACAATACCGATAACCCGGCGCGCACGGTCGATGACCGGAATCGCCTTGACCTTGTGGAAATGCAGTTGCTGCCAGACTTCTTCCAACTCCGTGGCGAATTCGGCGGTGGTAAGCTCCCTCGACATGATGTCCTTGCAAGTGATCTCTCCGAGCTTGCGCCGGAAGGCATGCATGCCGGCCTGGTTGTATATGTAGTTGAGGTCGTCGCGACTGACGTCTAGATAGCTGTTCAGATCGTTCAAGACAGCTTGCAGATCGTCCTGGCTTATGCCTAGCCGTTCCAGCGGTTGTGGATTATGGTGTTGATGGGTCTGAACCTTGGGCACGAAAAGCGCGCTCGGATAACGGCGGCCGGGTAGCAAATTGTTGGCGATGATCGCCATGGGCAATAGCACCCCGACGTTGAGCGCCACCGGGGTAAGTAGAAAGTGGTAGCCCAGGGCGTGGACTTTTGCGCCGCCCACGACGGCAAGCATCGTCGTTGCGGCACCCGGTGGATGCAGGCAATGCAACATATGCATCAGGAGAATCGAGAGCGCGACGCCCAACGCGCTGGCCAACACGATATCGGGAATCCACTGCGAGCACGTGACGCCGACCAGGGCAGAGAGGATGTGCCCGCCCAACACCGGCCAAGGCTGGGCCATAGGGCTATGGGGCACGGCAAAAAGCAACAGCGCCGAGGCCCCCATCGAAGCCACCAGCAAGGGAATACCGCTGGCACCGACCACTTCCGAGCTGGTCAGGCCAACCACGAAAATGGCAATGAAGGCCGCAGACGCCCCGCGCAGCTTCTCCGACAGACTCACCGGCGCGGATTCCGGAATGAAAAAACGCGCCCAATTACGAAGGTTCATCGTGTCCTCGGCAGTCGCGCGAGTATCGCTAGGCGTCATATTCATGCTGCCTGGTGCGTGAAGGCGTCCGAATGGATTTCTCGCATCGAGGCCCCGGCCAGAAAGGCCCGCTTGCGCGCGAGCTTCACCATGTCCGGATTACCGCACAAGTAAATGCGCCAGCCCGACAATTCCGGTGCATGGCTCAAGGCCAGATCTAATGCGCGTCCGGGAAGGAAACCATCGGGAACTTCACTGCCTGACAGGCAGGGGAAGTACCGAAAATTGGCATATCGTTGGGCGAGGTCTTGCAGTCGCTCAACCAAATACAAGCCGGCCGGTTCACGACTGCCATGATAAAGCTGAATCGGACCGCGATGTCCTTGAGCTAGCGCATCCCTGACGATGCCATATAGCGGGGCAAGCCCAGTTCCGGTCCCGATCAGCAACAGAGGTTGCTCGGGTTGGCCCGGCAGGTAGAAGCAATCGCCGGCCGGTGGCGATAACCGCACCCGATCTCCGGGCCGCAATGCATCATGAATCCAGGTGCTGACTTGGCCATTGGCAAAACGTCGGACATGCAGACGAAGCTCGCCATCCATATCCGGCACGCTGGCCAATGAATAGCTGCGCGCCGTGGCGTCGTCTTTGAAGATGTTGATGAACTGCCCAGGCCGATAACTAATGGGCGTTTGGCTGGACAAGCCGACACAAACGACATGATCGCTCAGTGCAGTGACATGGCTGACCGTGGCCTCGAGCCGCATCGTGTCGGTGTCGGGGCGGGCGATGGTCAGGTCATCGCCAGGCCGGCAGATGCAGGGCAGGAAATAGCCTTGAACCCGCAAGGTTTCCTTGATGCCGGCCTGACTGGATGCAGGCAACTCGCCCGTTTCCACCCGCATCATGCACGATTGACAACTCCCGCTCCGGCAGGAATGCGGCGCCGCGACACCCTGCGCCAGCAGGACATCGAGCACGGATTGACCCTCATCGCAGCGGTAGCTGTTACCCTCGAAAGTGATGCTCGCCACACCCCGCTCCCTTGTTATTTGCCTAGGACGTCGTTCCGGGTGCCTTCGCAAATGGCGGCGGCCTGGGCAATCAGCTCAGGCGGTACGTTGAGCTCCTGCAGCGTGGCCGCCAAATTCTCCATGACCGCATCGAAATGGCTATCGTTGAGGCCCCGGGCGACGAGATGGGCATGGCCACGCCGCATATCGGCACCGGAATAGTTGTTCGGCCCGCCCAGCGCCATGGTCAAGAAAGCCTTCTGCTTCGCTGCCTGGCGTTCCATATCGACGTCATCGAAGAAATGGCTGATGCGGTCATCGGACAGGACCTTCCGATAAAAGATGTCCACCGCCACATTGACCGCGGGCTCGCCGCCGATCTGGTCAAACAGGTTGTTGCTCATATTTTCACTCCCACGAAAAGCCGTTATTAATTCAACCGCGCAGCTGCGCAAACCAAGGAATCCATCACGCATTCAAGCAGTCGGAAATATACAAGGATTGCTTATAGATGTATTCTGTATGCATCTTATAGGCCGGGCTCAGGCTTGTCAAAACTTAATAGCGTGGTAGAAACAAAGCGATGAAACGACGCAGACAGCTATGCAACTAACCCAATACACCGACTACACCTTGCGCGTCTTGGTCTATTTGAGCCTGCAGCCTGAACGCCTAGTCACCATCACCGAGATTGCCGACTTTTATCACGTCTCGCGCAATCACTTGGTCAAGATCGTCCATGGCCTGGCGCAGCTCGGGTACATCGAGACGGTACGTGGCAAGCACGGCGGTATGCGACTGGCCCATTCGGCCGATAAAATTTCGATCGGTGCCGTGGTGCGGCAAACCGAACCGAATTTCGACATTGCCGAATGCTTCAATCAATCGACGAATCACTGCGCCATTACCCCCGCCTGCGGGCTGAAGTCGATACTGGATCAGGCCCGCAACCAGTTCCTCGAGATACTGGACAAATATACGATCGCGGATGCGATCAAGCGCCGTAGCGCCCTCTCCTTCATCGTAGAAGGCGGAGCCGAAGCATTGGCCGTAACGAAATCGCGCAAATCCTCTGTGGCCTGAGTAGCGGCCGAGAGATCAGATTCCGGCGATGCGCTGCTTGATGTGATCTAGGGCAGATTCGACCTGATCGACCAGGACCAAACAAAGGTCGCCGGAGTCCAGCCGTTTCAGCGCGTTATCGATCGCCAGGAATTCACCGCGCACCTCTTCGATGGTCGTCGTCCGCTTTGCCTGGGCCAGACCTTGCCGCAGCAGCGCCAACACTTCGCCATCGGCGCGACCGCGTTGGCATTGATCTTGGTACAAGACCACCTCGTCGAAGGTATCGCCCAGAATTGCGGTTTGCTGCCGGATATCCTCGTCGCGTCGATCGCCCGCAGCGCTGATGACCACGGTACGGCGCTTGGCCGGCATGGCCTCGACCGCGCGCACCAAGGCTTGAATCGCATCGGGGTTGTGGCCGTAGTCGGCAATCAAGGTGGCCCCCTTGTAATCGAAACGATTGAAACGGCCAGGCGCGCTGTCGCTGTCGAAGCTGCACAGACCGGATCGGATCGTGTCCAAATCGAGCCCCAGTGCCCAGGCAGCCGCCAGCGAAGCCATGGCGTTGTCCACCTGGAAGCCAATCCGGCCGCCCAAGGTCATGCGGATCTCACTGACAGGAATGCGCCAAACCTCGGTTTCGCCTTCCGCCGCCACCAGCTCTGCACCCTCCATATAGACCGTACGGTGGCCCTGGACTTTGTGCGCCGCGATAACCGGATGCTGCCGCTCATTGCCGAAGAAGATGACCTTGCCAGGGCAATAAGGCGCCATTTCGACCACCTTCGGGTCGCAGGCATTGAGCACCGCATAACCATCGGCCGCGACGTTTTGCACCACCACGCGCTTGAGCGCGGCCAGGTCATCCACGGTATTGATAAAGTTCATGCCAAGGTGGTCGCCCAGGCCGATATTGGTGACCACCGCCACCTTGCAGCGATCGAAGCCCAGACCTTCGCGCAGCAGACCACCGCGCGCCGTCTCGAACACGGCCGCATCGACATCGGGATGGAGCAAAACATTGCGCGCACTCTTGGGGCCGCTGCAATCGCCAGTATCGATACGCTGGCCCTCGACATAGACGCCGTCGGTATTGGTCATGCCGACCCGCTTGCCGCTCTGGCGCAGCATATGCGCGATCAGACGCACGGTGGTGGTCTTGCCGTTGGTGCCGGTCACCGCTACCACCGGAATGCGGGCATCGTCGCCATCGCGGAACATCGAGGCGATGATGGCCTCGCCCACGGCGCGGCCCTTGCCGAACGAGGGATTGAGATGCATGCGCAGCCCTGGCGCGGCATTGACCTCGACAATGCCGCCACCCTGCTCTTCCAAGGGCTTGAGCACGCTCTCACAAACGACGTCGACGCCGCAGATGTCCAGACCGATCATGTGCGCCGCATCGACGGCCCGGGCCGCCAGTTCAGGATGGACATCGTCGGTCACGTCGGTAGCCGTGCCGCCGGTGCTCAAATTGGCATTGTTGCGCAGCACGACCCGTGCCCCTTTCGGCGGCACCGAATCGACCGTATAGCCCTGGATGCCGAGCCGGGCGATGGCAATGTCGTCCAGCCGCACCTTGGTCAATGAGGTCGCATGGCCCTCGCCGCGCCGCGGATCGCTGTTCACTTGGTCGACCAGCTCACGCACGCTGTGGACACCGTCGCCGATCACGTGCGGCGAATCGCGCCGGGCCGCCGCGACAACCTGGTTGCCCACCACCAGAAAGCGGTGGTCGTGACCGGTGATGAAGCGTTCCACCAACACTTCGTCGCTGATCTCCGCGGCCGAACCATAGACCGCCATGAAGTGCTCGCGCGTGCTGATGTTGACGGTCACCCCCTTGCCCTGGTTGCCGTCCTTGGGCTTGACCACAATCGGCAGGCCAATCGCACAGGCGGCGGCCCAACCCTCTTCCGCGCTGGTCACGACACGGCCGATCGGCACCGGCACGCAGGCCGAATCGAGCAGGCGTTTGGTCAGGTCTTTATCTTGCGCGATGGTCTCGGCAATCGCGCTGGTGCAATCGGTCTCCGCGGCCTGAATGCGGCGCTGGCGGCTGCCCCAGCCGAATTGGATCAGGCTGCCCTCGGTCAGGCGCCGATAGGGGATACCGCGCGTGACCGCAGCTTGCACGATGGCGCCGGTGCTCGGGCCGAGCCGAACGTCCTCATCCAATTCGTGCAAGCGGGCCAAGGCCTCGTCCAGATCGAACGGGGTATCGTCCAATGCCGCACGGCACAGGGCCTCGCTCAGCTCGAAGGCCAGGCGGCCGACCGCCTCTTCGGTATATTCGACGGTGACTTGGTAAACCCCGTCCTCTGCCATCGCAGCGGCATGGCAGTAGGTTACCGGGCAACCGGCTTGGGCCTGCAAGCCCAAAGCCGCATAGGCCAAGGCATGTGCCAGCGAGATGTCGCCGGTGTAGCCGATCGGACGCATCGCGCCGATGTCGGGGAAGCGGGCGCGCAGGCGCGGTTCGAAACCGGCCAGCCGGCCAATCGCGCACTCGTCCGGAATGCATTTGACCACGGCCTCGATCGAGGTATGCCGGCTCCAGAGATTGGGGCCACGCAAGGCGCGGATACGGGAAATTTCCATTCGGCGGTATTC
>JAJZTV010000002.1 GCA_021847385.1 Pseudomonadota bacterium
TATGCAGGCGCTGCTTGGCGCTCTGACGGGCACGTTTCCGCGCTTGGGCACTGTTGGCCATAATTCGGTACTCCTATTGCCTGGACGCAATTGAAAGGCGCGGATTATATTGCCTTTGTTTCGGGCAGACAAGCCTAACTACAACCGACCAATCAGCCAAAACCAACGATAAGCCCATGAATCTGCTCAAAGCCCTCGCCGCCGTCAGCTCCATGACCCTACTCTCGCGCATCTTGGGCTTTCTGCGCGACGCCGTGATCGCCCGCGCTTTCGGCGCCGGCGCCGCCACCGACGCCTTCTTCGTCGCCTTCAAGCTGCCCAATCTCTTGCGCCGCCTGTTCGCCGAAGGCGCCTTCTCCCAGGCCTTCGTGCCGGTGCTGGCCGAATACAAGAACAAGCGCGGCATCGAGGCCACCCACATCCTGGTCAACAAGGTCGCCACCGCCCTGTTCCTGGTCCTGGTTGCCGTGGCCGGCCTCGGCATCCTGGCCGCCCCGCTGGTCGTGGTGGTCAGCGCGCCTGGCTTTCTCGCGACGCCGGACAAGTTCGACCTCACCGTCGACCTGCTGCGCATCGTCTTCCCCTACATCCTGTTCATCTCGCTCACCTCGCTCGCCGCCGGCGTGCTCAACACCTACAGCCGGTTCTCGCTGCCGGCCTTCACCCCGGTGATGCTGAATGTCTCGATGATCCTGGCCGCCACCGTGGCCGCGCCCTGGTTCGACCCGCCGGTGCTGGCCCTGGGCTGGGGCGCCTTCTTGGGCGGCTTGCTGCAACTGGCCATTCAGTTGCCGGCCCTGAAGCGCGTGGGCCTGATCCCGCGCTGGGACCTCGACCTCAAGGACGCGGGCGTGCGCCGCATCCTGAAACTGATGGGCCCGGCCGCCGTCGGCGTCTCGGTCGCCCAGGTGTCCTTGCTGATCAACACCCTGTTCGCCTCCTTCCTGGTCACCGGCAGCGTGTCCTGGCTGTATTACGCCGACCGGCTGATGGAATTCCCCACCGGCATGCTCGGCGTGGCCCTGGGCACCATCCTGCTGCCCTCGCTGGCCAAGCACTATGCCGACAACGACGGTGGCGAATATTCCAAGCTGCTCGACTGGGGCCTGCGCATGACCCTGCTGCTCGCCGCGCCGGCGGCGATTGCGCTGGCCATCCTGGCCGTGCCCCTGATCGCCACCTTGTTCTTCTATGGACAATTCAGCACCCACGATGTCGAGATGACCCGCGCGGCGCTGGTCGCCTACAGCATCGGCCTGGTCGGGCTGATCCTGGTCAAGGTGCTCGCCCCCGGTTTCTATGCCCGGCAGAACATCCGCACCCCGGTCAAGATCGCCATCTTCACCCTGCTCGCCACCCAGGCCATGAACCTGATCTTCATCTGGCCGCTCAAGCATGCCGGCCTCGCGCTCGCCATCGGCCTCGGTGCTTGCCTCAACGCCGGCATCTTGCTCCACAAGCTACGCAAACAGGGTATCTACCAGCCGCAACCCGGCTGGACCATCTTCCTCGGCAAGCTCGCGTTCGCCTTGCTCGCGATGGCCGCCGTGCTTTGGTTCGGCATGGGCAGCGAAGCGCACTGGCTCGATTATCGCGCGCGCGAGCGCGTAGCCCACCTGGGCCTGCTGGTGTTAGGCGGTGCCGGCAGCTATTTCGCCACACTTTGGCTGCTCGGCTTCCGGCCTAGCCAGTTCCGACGCCGGGCCGCCGAATAGACGCCCATCCCGCACGACCGCTAAAATCACTGTTTTTTCAATAGATTCCCCCATGCGGATCACCCACGGCTGGCCCCACACCTCCCGCCCGAACGCGATCACCATCGGCAACTTCGATGGTGTCCACCTCGGGCATCAGGCCATGCTCGCACGCTTAACCGCGCAGGCCGCCGCCTTGGGCGCCGCGCCGACCGTGTTGACCTTCGAGCCGCACCCGCGCGAGATATTCACCCCGGCCGCTGCGCCGGCCCGCCTGACCTCGCTGCGGGAAAAACTGGAAATCCTGAGAAACCTGGGGGTCGAGCATGTCCACATCTGCCGCTTCACCCGGGCCTTCGCAAGCCTGAGCGCCGAAGACTTCATCCGCCGCATCCTGGTCGAAGGGCTGAAGGCGCGTTATGTCATGGTCGGCGACGACTTTCGTTTCGGCGCCAAGCGGGCGGGCGACCTGAGCCTGCTCAAGACGCTGGGCGCGCAATACGGCTTCGAGGCCGAAGCGCTGCCCACGGTGGAGAATAACGGCGAAAGGGTCTCGTCCACCCTGGTGCGCGATACCCTGGCCGGGGGCGACATGGAACATGCGGCACGCTTGCTGAAGCGCCCTTACTCGATCTCCGGCCGCGTGGTCGGCGGCGACAAGCTCGGGCGCGAGATCGGCTACCCCACCGCCAACATCCAGCTCAAGCACAACCGCCCGCCGATCAACGGTATCTTCGCCGTGCGCGTACAGGGCCTCGATGCGCCCGATTGGCCGGGCGTCGCCAGCCTGGGCACCCGGCCCACGGTGCACGCCAATGGCCGACCGACCCTGGAAGTGCACCTGTTCGATTTCAACCGCAGCATCTACCGCCAGCATCTACGCGTGGAGTTCCTGCACAAGCTGCGCGACGAAGCGAAATTCGACAGCCTGGAGGCCTTGGTCGCGCAGATCGACCAGGATGCCGCCCAAGCCCGCGAACTGCTCAACGTAAGTTAAGAATAGAAACCATGGCCGACTACAAAGACACCCTCAACCTGCCCGACACGCCGTTCCCGATGCGCGGCGACCTGCCCAAGCGCGAGCCGGGCTGGATCAAGCAGTGGCAGGAGAAAAAACTCTACGAGAAGATCCGCGCCCAGAGTGCCGGCCGGCCCAAGTTCATCCTGCACGACGGCCCGCCCTATGCCAACGGCGATATCCACACCGGCCATGCGGTGAACAAGATCCTCAAGGACGTCATCGTCAAATCGAAGACGCTGGCCGGCTTCGACGCACCCTACGTGCCGGGCTGGGATTGCCATGGCCTGCCGATCGAACTGGTGGTGGAGAAAACCCACGGCAAGGACATCCCGGCCGCACGGTTCCGCGAACTGTGCCGGGAATATGCGGCGAGTCAGGTCGAGCGCCAGAAGGTCGATTTCATTCGTTTGGGCGTGTTGGGCGACTGGGACCGCCCCTACCTCACCATGGACTATGCGTTCGAGGCCGAGATCATGCGCAATCTCGGCCGCATCTTCGAACGCGGCTATCTCTACCAAGGCGCCAAGCCGGTGCACTGGTGTGTGGACTGCGGCTCGGCCCTGGCCGAGGCGGAGGTGGAGTACGAGGACAAAACCTCGCCGGCGATTGATGTCGCCTTCCCGGTCGCCGATCTGGGCGACCTGGCCAAACGCCTGGGCCTGGCCTCGCTCAGCGAGCCGACCTATTTGGTGATCTGGACCACGACCCCCTGGACCTTGCCGGCCAACCAGGCCGTGGCCGCCCACCCCGACTTCATCTACGACCTGATCCAGACCCCGAAGGGGCTGCTGGTCGTCGCCCGCGACCTGGCCGAGGCGGCGATGAAGCGCTACGGCTTCGAGGCGGTGGAAGTGCTCGGTCAATGCACCGGCGAAATACTCGAAGGCCTGCAACTACTGCACCCGTTCTACGAGCGCGAAGTGCCGGTGATCCTGGGCGATCACGTCACGGCCGATGCGGGTACCGGCCTGGTCCACACCGCGCCCGGCCATGGCCTGGAGGATTATGTCGTCGGCATGCGCTACGGTCTCAAGGTCGACAACCCGGTTGGCAACGACGGCAAGTTCTACGCCGGCACCCCCTTGGTCGGCGGCCAGTCGGTCTGGGAGGGCAACAAGACCGTGCTCGCCACGCTGGAGGCCAACGGCCTGCTGCTCGCCCACGTCAAACTCAGCCACAGCTACCCGCATTGCTGGCGGCACAAGACCCCGATCATCTTCCGCGCCACCCGCCAGTGGTTCATCGGCATGGACGTCGCCGACAGGGGCAACACCGCCCTGCGAGAACTGGCCATGCGGTCGGTGGAGCAGACCCGGTTCTACCCAGCCTGGGGCAAGAGCCGGCTGGAGGCGATGATCAAGAACCGGCCCGACTGGTGTGTCTCACGCCAGCGCAACTGGGGCGTGCCGATGCCGCTGTTCGTGCACAAGGTCACCGGCGAACCGCATCCACGCAGCCTGGAATTGCTGGAGCAGGTGGCCCGCAAGGTGGAGCAGGCTGGCATCGAGGCCTGGTTCAGCCTCGACCCTGCCGAATTGCTCGGCAGCGAGGCGGCCGAATACGACAAGGTGAAAGACACCCTCGACGTCTGGTTCGATTCCGGCGTCACCCATGCTTGCGTACTCAAACAGCGACCGGAACTCTCCCACCCAGCCGATCTCTATCTGGAAGGCTCCGACCAGCACCGCGGCTGGTTCCAATCCTCGCTGCTCACCGGTTGTGCCACCGACGGCCATGCCCCATACAAGGCCTTGCTCACCCATGGTTTCGTCATCGATGCCAAGGGGTACAAGATGTCCAAATCTCGCGGCAACGGTATCGAGCCGCAAGAAATCGCCAACAAGATGGGCGCCGAGATTCTGCGCCTGTGGGTGGCCAGCACCGACTACTCGGGCGAGCTGTCCCTTTCCGATGAGATTTTGAAACGCGTGGTCGAGGCCTACCGCCGCATCCGCAACACGCTGCGCTTCCTCTTGGCCAACACCGCCGACTTCGACATCGCCAAGGACGGCCTGCCGGTAGAACAGTGGCTGGAGATCGACCGCTATGCCCTGGCCCTGACGCGCGAACTGCAGAGCAGCCTGACCGAGGAATACTGCAACTACAGCTTCCACACGGCAGTGCAGCAGTTGCACCACTTCTGCTCGGAGGACCTCGGCGCTTTCTACCTCGACATCCTCAAGGACCGGCTCTACACCACGGGCAAGAACAGCCGCCCGCGTCGCTCGGCCCAGACCGCCTTGTGGCATATCACCCAAGCACTGACCCGTTTGATGGCCCCCATCCTCTCCTTCACCGCGGAAGAGGTCTGGGCCTTGGTCGGCCATTCGGAGAGCATCTTCCTCGACCAGTGGCATGTGCTACCGGAGCAAGGCGACGAGACGGCGCTGCTTCAACGCTGGAGCCGTTTGCGCGAACTGCGCAGCCTGGCCACCAAGCGCCTGGAAGCATTGCGCGCCGAGGGGCAACTCGGCTCCTCGCTGCAAGGCGAGCTCACCTTCCATGCCGATGGCGAGGACTACGACCTGCTCGCCTCGCTGGGCGACGATCTGCGCTTCGTACTGATCACCTCCAGCACCCGCATCGAAAAACGCGCAGGCGAACCGCAAGTCGAGGCCGTGCCCAGCACGCACGAAAAGTGCGAGCGCTGCTGGCATTATCGCGACGACGTGAGCGCCGACCCGCAGCACCCCGGCCTGTGCGGCCGTTGCGTAAGCAATCTCTTCGGCGAGGGCGAGCCGCGTGAACGCGCCTAATCTCCCCTCCCCCACCGGGGGAGGGGCCGGGGGTGAGGGAAATCGCCTCACCGAAGAATCCGCTACCACTCCCTCACCCCTAGCCCCTCTCCCGAAGGGAGAGGGGGAAAACGGTCTCGTTTGGCTGTGGCTGTCGGCCCTGGTCATCGTGCTCGACCAGCTCACCAAGCTCTTGGTGATCGATCACCTGGCCTTGTATGAAGCCATCCCGCTTACCGGCTTCTTCAACCTGGTGCGGGCACACAATACTGGCGCGGCCTTCAGCCTGCTGGCCGATCAACCCGGCTGGCAGCGCTTGTTCTTTCTGGCTGTCGGGCTCATTGCCAGCGGCATCATCTTTCATCTGCTGCGCAAGACGCAGGGACGCCCTCTATTCAGCGGCTCGCTCGCATTGATCCTGGGCGGTGCCCTGGGCAACGTAATCGACCGCATCGCCCATGGCTATGTCGTCGACTTCCTCGATTTCTATCTGGGGACTTGGCACTGGCCGGCCTTCAACGTGGCCGATTCCGCCATCACCGTCGGCGCCGTGCTGCTGGTCGTGGATTCACTACACAAGCCACGATGAATGCCGCAACAGGCGAAGGCCTGCGCCTGAATGACCGAGTCACCCTGCATTACCGCATTCGTTGCCTGGAGCAAGAAATAAGCAGCACCTTCGAGACCGGACCGGAGACCTTCGTTCTCGGCCAAGGCGAGATCGATCCGCGGCTGGAGTTGTGCCTGACCGGGCTCGAGACCGGCGATCACCGCCTGTTTCAACTCGAACCCTGGCAGGCCTTCGGCGAACGCCACGAAGATCTGGTGCAGACCCTGCCGCGCAGCGATTTTCCGGCCGACATGGAACTGCTTGTCGATCACACGGTCGAGTTCGAAGTGCCCAGCGGCGACACCATGCAAGGCCGCATTCTGGAGCTGGACGCCGATAACGTGCGCCTCGATTTCAACCACCCCTTGGCCGGTTTGCCGATCGAGTTCGAGGTGACGATACTGGACATTGCAAAGAGAGATTCCCATGTCGACTGAAGTCTTGCTTGCCAACCCGCGCGGCTTTTGCGCCGGCGTCGACCGCGCGATCACCATCGTCGAGCGGGCGCTGGAAAAATTCGGCGCGCCGGTCTATGTCCGGCACGAGGTTGTACACAACCGCTTCGTGGTGGAAAACCTGCGGGCCAAGGGCGCGGTGTTCATCGAAAACTTGGCCGAGGTACCCGACGGTGCCACGCTGATCTTCAGCGCCCACGGCGTGCCGCTGTCGATACGCGAAGAGGCCACCCGCCGTGGCCTCAACGTGTTCGACGCCACCTGCCCGCTGGTGACCAAGGTCCACGTCGAAGTGAAGAAGCTGCGCGAACAGGGCTATGAGATCGTCATGATCGGCCACAAGGGCCACCCCGAGGTGGAAGGCACCATGGGCCAGAGCCAGGGCGGCATGCATTTGGTGGAAACGCCGGACGATGTCGCCAGCCTCACGGTGGCCGACCCAAACAAGCTCGCCTATGTCACCCAGACCACCCTATCGGTGGACGATGCCGCCCGCGTGGTCGATGCGCTCAAAGCGCGCTTCCCTCATATCGTCGGCCCGAAGAAGGACGACATCTGTTATGCCACGCAGAACCGCCAAGATGCGGTGAAGACTTTGGCCAAGCAGAGCGATGTGGTCATCGTGGTCGGCTCGCCCAACAGTTCCAACTCCAACCGCCTGCGCGAGGTGGCAGCCAATGCCGGCATCCCGGCCTATATGGTGGATAACGCCAGCCAGCTCGACCCCAGCTGGTTCGTCGGTAAAAACACGGTCGGCATCACCGCTGGTGCCTCGGCGCCGGAAGTGCTAGTGCAAGATGTGGTCACCCGCTTGAACGAGTTGGGCATCGGCACCGTGCAAGCACTCGCGGGCATCGAGGAAAAGGTAAGCTTCCCTCTGCCCAAAGGCTTGGCTTAAGGGCCTATCTTCAGTTGGCCCTAAGTCCGGTGCAGGATCACTTCCAGCACGAACTGCACCCCGACGTAGGCCAGCAATAAACAGGCAAAACCGGCCAGGGTCCAGGTGATCGCGGTGCGGCCGCGCCAGCCGTAGCGACGCCGGCCCCACAACAGGGCAGCGAAGATCAGCCAGGACACCACGCCAAACACCGTCTTATGCGTGAAGCTCAAAGGCTTGCCGAAGATCTCTTCCGAAAACAAGATGCCGCTGGCCAAGGTCAGCGTAAGCAGCACGAAGCCCACCTCGATCAAGTGGAATAACAGCTTTTCCAGCGTCAGCAACGGCGGCAGGCCTGCCACCAGGGCTGGCGGCACCGGCTTATGCAAGTGGCGGTCGGCCAGCGCAATCAACACCGCGTGCAAAGCGGCGATGGTGTAGAGGCTATAGGCGGTCATTGCCATCAGCAGATGCAAGCGGAACAACGGCCGTTCGCTATAGGCAATGGCGTGTCCGGCCGGCAGCACGGCATGCAACAACACGGCGACGCCGGCGAAGGCCAGAACAAACCCTTTCAATCCGGCCAGGGGATACCGCCAACAAGCCAAGCTGTAGATCAGCACCGTCAGCGCCGCCACGGCCGAAAGCGAACTGGCCAGGCCTAGGCTCACCCCGCCCGCGCCCAAAACATCCTGCTGCAACAAGGCCAAATGCAAGACCAGCGGCACCAACGGCAACAAGCGGACCAAGACCAGGTTGCGCTCGGCATGGCGCCCGGGCCAGAGCCAGGCGGCCAGAACAAGGTAAACCGCGGCAGTCAGGAGATAAAGGGCGCCATCTGGCATAGGTGATGTCATTAAATTTGTTAGACTTCGGCAGTTTAACGCATCACCCCGTTCCGATCATGTTCGATAACCTCTCCCAGCGCCTCGGCGCCGTCGTCAAGAATCTGCGCGGCCAGGGCCGGCTGACCGAAGCCAACATCCAGGACGCCCTGCGCGAGGTGCGCGTGGCCCTGCTCGAGGCCGATGTCGCCCTGCCCGTGGTGCGCGACTTCATCGCCAAGGTGAAGGAAACGGCGATGGGCCAGGACGTGCTGCACAGCCTGACCCCGGGCCAGATGCTGATCGGCATCGTGCAGAAGGAACTCACCGCGCTGATGGGCGAGCAGGCCGTGCCGCTCTCCTTCGCCGCCCAGCCGCCGGTGGTCTATCTCATGGCCGGCCTGCAGGGCGCCGGCAAGACCACCTCCAGCGGCAAGCTGGTGCGCATGATCCGCGCCCAGGGCAAGAAGAAGGTGCTCCTGGTCAGTTGCGACGTCTACCGCCCGGCCGCCATCGAGCAGCTGAAGACCGTATCTGCTCAAGCCGAGGCCGAGTTCTTCCCCTCCACCCCCGACCAGAAGCCGCTCGATATCGCGCTGGCTGCGCTGGATTACGCCAAGCGCCATTTCTTCGACGTGCTCATCGTCGATACCGCCGGCCGCCTGCACGTGGACGAGGCGATGATGCTGGAAATTCGCGAGCTGCACGCCGCGCTCAGGCCGGTCGAGACCCTGTTCGTGGTCGATGCCATGCAGGGCCAGGACGCGGTCAATACCGCCAAGGCCTTCGGCGACGCCCTGCCGCTGACCGGCATCATCCTGACCAAGCTTGACGGCGACGCCCGCGGCGGCGCCGCGCTGTCGGTGCGCCAGATCACCGGCAAGCCGATCAAGTTCGTCGGCGTCGGCGAAAAACTCACCGGCATCGAGGTCTTCCACCCCGAACGCATGGCCTCGCGCATCCTCGGCATGGGCGACGTGCTCTCCCTGATCGAGGAGGCGCAGAAGGGCGTCGACCAGGCCGAGGCGATGAAGGTCGCGCAGAAGCTGAAGAGCGGCAAGGGCTTCGACCTGGACGACTTCAAAAGCCAGATCCAGCAAATGCAGAAGATGGGCGGCCTGGGCAGTCTGGTCGACAAGCTGCCGGGCATGGGCCAGCTCAAGGCCGGCGACTTGGCCCAGGGCGAGAAGCAGATGCGCCGGATCGAGGGCATCATCAACTCGATGACTCCCAAGGAACGGCAGCAGCCCGAACTCATCAAGGCCTCGCGCAAGCGCCGCATCGCCGCCGGCGCCGGGGTGCAAGTGCAGGACGTCAACCGCCTGCTGACCCAGTTCGAGCAGATGCAGAAGATGATGAAAACCTTCGCCAAGGGCGGCCTGACCAAGATGATGCGGGGCATGAAGGGCATGCTGCCCGGCATGCCGCGCTGAGCGCTCACGCCGGCATTCCCGCAAACGCCCACCGTCATTTCCGTGGAAGCGGTAATCTATTGTTCTCAATAGGTTATAAAATTTGAGGCCGAATGCCCATCTGGGCGGGAATGGCGACAAACCAGCCAAAACCGCCTACAAAACATCGGCTTGCCCATCGCCCCGGCTTTCGCGTAGAATTCGCGGTTTTCCAGTTTCCGTTCACCGCCCGTTTGGGCGGTATTTGACAAAGGTTAGGAACACATCATGGTCGTGATCCGTCTTGCTCGCGGCGGCGCCAAAGGGCGTCCCTTCTACAACATCGTGGTGGCCGATTCCCGCTGCCGCCGTGACGGCCGCTTCATCGAGCGCATCGGCTTCTACAACCCGGTCGCCGCCGGCAAGGAAGAAGGCCTGCGCGTGAACAGCGAGCGTCTAGCCTACTGGCAGGGCAACGGCGCCCAGGTCTCCGACACCGTGGCCCGTCTGGTGCGCAGTGGCCAGGCCAAAGCTGCCTGAAGATCTGGTCGTAATGGGGCGCATCGCCGCCCCCTACGCAGTACGCGGCTGGGTCAAGGTCCAGCCCTTTACCGAATATCTCGACAGCCTGCTGGACTACCCGGTCTGGCGGCTGGGCAAGAAGACCGGCTGGCAGGAATACCGCGTCGTCGACGCGAAGATTCATAGCAACCATCTGGTCGCCCAGCTCGAAGGCGTCGACGACCGCAGCCAGGCCGAGGCCTTGCAGGGCCTGGAGATTGCGGTGGCCCGAGACGAACTGCCCGAGGCCGAGGAAGGCGAGTATTACTGGGACGATCTGATCGGCCTCGATGTGGTCAACCAGGACGGGGTGAACCTAGGCAAGGTCGCCGGCATTCTGGAAACGGGTGCCCACGACGTGCTCAAGGTCAGCGGTGAGCGGGAACGGTTGATTCCCTTCACCGAGCCGATCATAGTCGAAGTCGACCTGAAGGCCGGCCGGATCAAGGTCGACTGGGGCGTGGATTACTGACGTGAAGCCGCATTACCACGTCGTCACGCTGTTCCCCGAGATGTTCGCGACGCTGACCGAGTTCGGCGTCAGCGGCCGGGCCTTTCGCAACGGCCTGTGCCGGTTGAAGTTGTGGGACCCGCGTGCGTTCACCCAGGATGCCTACCGCACGGTGGACGACCGGCCCTTCGGCGGCGGCCCCGGCATGGTGATGATGGCCGAGCCCCTGGACTTGGCCCTGACCGCGGCGAAGACGGCGCTGCGCTCAGAAGGCGTGAACCAGCCGCGCATGGTGTATCTCTCGCCCCAGGGGCGGCGGCTAGACCATGCGTTGGTGTTGGAACTGGCGGCCGAGCCGGGCTTGGTTCTGCTGACCGGCCGCTATGAAGGCATCGACGAGCGGGTGTTTGCGCGCCATGCCATCGAGGAAGTGTCGATCGGCGACTACGTCCTCTCTGGCGGCGAGCTGCCGGCGATGGTGCTGCTGGACAGCGTGATCCGGCACCTGCCCGGCGCGCTGGGCGATGCCGATTCGGCCAAGGAAGACTCCTTCGCCGACGGCCTGCTCGATTGCCCGCACTACACGCGGCCCGAGGACTACCAAGGGCTGAAGGTGCCGCCGGTGCTGCTCTCGGGCAACCACGCCGAGATTCGGCGCTGGCGCTTGATGCAGGCCCTGGGCCGCACCTGGCAGCGCCGGCCGGACCTGCTGCAAATGCGCAGCCTGAGCCGGGAAGAACAGGATTTGCTCGACGAGTTTCGGCGAGCACAGGAAGCGGGCGGGGATGACCCGGCCCGATGAAAAACGGTGTGTATGTCTCACGAGACCTCTGGCGCCAACAACATGAAAGGAAGTAAGCATGAACCTGATCGAACAACTGGAACAGGAAGAGATCGCCCGCCTGGGCAAGAGCCTGCCCGACTTCGCCCCCGGCGACACCGTGGTGGTGCAGGTGAAGGTGAAGGAAGGCAACCGCGAGCGTCTGCAGGCCTATGAGGGCGTGGTCATCGCCAAGAAGAACCGCGGCCTGAACTCCGCCTTCACCGTGCGCAAGATCTCGGCCGGCGAAGGCGTCGAGCGTACCTTCCAGACCTACTCCCCGCTGGTCGCCGCCGTCGAGCTGAAGCGCCGCGGCGACGTGCGCCGCGCCAAGCTGTACTACCTGCGCGAGCGCTCCGGCAAGTCGGCCCGGATCAAGGAAAAGCTGTCGTTGAAGAAGGACTAAGCCTACTCGGCAGCGCCTGCAAAAGGGCCACCCGACCGGTGGCCCTTTTTGTTTGGCGCGCCTTATCTCGCGAATGCTTATGCGCATCGAACAAATCCGGCAACGCTTACGCGACCTTGGCGCCAAACCTTGCCACGAAGAGCGCGTGTTGCGGGCGTGGAGCCGGGTGCGGTCGATCGACACCCGCCGCCAGAAGGCAGAGGATTTCCTGCCGCTGCCTGTGCGCGACGCTTTGCCCGGCATCAACGCGGAATTGCAATCGCTTGCGCGCCTGCATTCCGAACACCCCGGTGAAGACGGCTCCGCCCGGCTGCTGGTCGAGCTGAATGACGGCCAAACGGTCGAGAGCGTGCTGCTACCTCGCGGCGGTCTGTGCGTCTCGACCCAGATCGGTTGTGCAGTGGGTTGCGTCTTTTGCATGACCGGCCAAAGCGGCCTGCTACGTCAATTGGGTAGCGCCGAGATCGTTGCCCAAGTGGCGCTCGCCCGCAGGCTGCGCAACGTCGGCAAGGTGGTGTTCATGGGCATGGGCGAACCGGCCCACAATCTGGACAATGTGCTCGAAGCCATCGACTTGCTCGGCACGGCCGGCGGCATCGGCCACAAGAACCTGGTCTTCTCCACCGTCGGCGATCGGCGCGTATTCGAGCGCTTGCCAGCCGGCGCGGTCAAGCCGGCACTGGCCATCTCGCTACACACGACCGACTTCGAGTTACGCGCCAAGCTACTGCCCAAGGCGCCGCGCATCACCCCAGCCGAGTTGGCGGAGCTGGGCGAGCGCTATGCCCGCGCGACCGACTACCCGATCCAATACCAGTGGACCCTGCTCGAAGGCATCAACGACAACGAAGCGGAACTGGATGGCATCGTCAAACTACTCGCCGGCAAATTTGCCGTGATGAATCTGATCCCCTACAACACCGTATCCGGTGTCGGCTATCGACGCCCAAGTTGGGAGCGTGCGGCCGAGATGGCGCGCGCCCTGCACCGGCGCGGCATCCTGACCAAGCTGCGGCACTCCGCCGGGCAAGATGTCGACGGCGGTTGCGGCCAACTGCGGGCACGGCTGCATAATGCATGACCGATCTTTCTGCCGCACGCGAACTCCACCTCCCGCTCGAGGCCTTCCAGACAAGGATCAGCCCCAACCGGCGACGACGATCTTGCCGATCATGCGATCGGTTTCCAGCTTGGCGTGCGCTTGGCGCAGATTCACCGCGTTGATCGGCTGCAAGGTTTCTTTAAGCGTGGTGCCGATCAGACCGTCGTCCACCATGGCCGCCACCTTGGTCAATATTTCGCGCTGATTGGCCATATCCGCCGTCTGGTGCAGAGAGCGCGTGAAGATGTATTCCCAATGCAAGGACACGCTCTTCCGCTTCAAGGGCATGACGTCGAGCGAGCTGGGGTCGTCGATCAAGCAGCAACGGCCTTGCGGTGCGATGAGCCGAGCGATGTCTCGCATGTGCTCGCCGGTGTGGGTGGTCGAGAACACATAGGCCGGCGGATCGATCTTCATCGCCTCGATTTGATCGGCCAGCGGTTTGCTGTGGTCGAGCACATGATGGGCCCCGAGCTGGCGGCACCATTCGACGCTTTCCGGGCGCGATGCGGTAGCCGTCACCAGCAGGCCGGGGGTTTGCCTCGCTAGCTGGATAGCCATGGAGCCGACACCGCCCGCACCGCCGATGATCAACAAACTACTACCCGCCCCCACGACGGGCCTGTGGACCGCCAACCTCTCATGCAAGGCCTCCCAGGCGGTGATCGCGGTCAAAGGCATGGCGGCAGCCTGAGAGAAATCGAGAGTGCTGGGTTTATGGGCGACGATGCGTTCGTCGACCAACTGATACTCGGCATTCGAGCCGGGCCGGTCGACCGCGCCGGCATAATAGACACTGTCACCGGGCTTGAACCACTGCACATCCGGACCGACCGCGACGACCACGCCGGCGGCATCCCAACCTAGCACGCGCGGGCCACCTTGCGGTCTGGCTGCCGCACGGATCTTGATGTCGACCGGATTGACGGATACCGCCCGCACCTCGACTAAAAGATCGCGGCCAGCCGCAACCGGGGTCTCTCGTTCGCAATCGAATAGCGCCTGGTCGTCATCGACAGGCAGGGGTATATCGTAAGCAACTGCTCGCATAGGGCTCCCTTTACATTTTTTTGTGTGGAGCCGCATTGTCGGCCGGCTTAGACGATTTGCACAAGGGCCACCCAGCCCATCTGGCCGAAAGCCGATCCGGTTTATCCCTGTTCCGGGTCGGGGATTGCGACAGATGCAAGCGCCTGCAACTGACGGTAAAGTTCGGGCCATGAGCCACGCAACTCGGACCGACCTGATCCGCGCCCTGGAACGCGCCCTTCCTGCCGGCGCGGTGCTATATGAAGCCGAAACGATGCGGCCTTACGAATGCGA
The DNA here is from genome assembly GCA_021847385.1 of Pseudomonadota bacterium. Classification (GTDB taxonomy): domain Bacteria; phylum Pseudomonadota; class Gammaproteobacteria; order Burkholderiales; family Thiobacillaceae; genus Sulfuritortus. The sequence continues at coordinate 14,271 of JAJZTV010000002.1, forward strand.
CGGGCTGTCGGCCTATCGCGAACTGCCGATAGCCGTGGCACTGCCTGAAACCGTCGAGCAAGTGCAGACCGTGCTGCGCCTGTGCAACGAACATGGCGTACCCGTGGTTGCACGTGGGGCCGGCACCGGCCTCTCCGGCGGTGCGCTACCCCTGGCAAACGGCGTGTTGCTCGGCTTGGCCAAACTCAATCGCATTCTAGAAATCGACCCGGATGGCCGCACGGCCAGGGTACAGCCGGGCGTACGCAACCTGGCCATCTCCGAAGCGGCGTCACGTCATGGCCTCTACTATGCGCCCGACCCTTCGTCGCAGATCGCCTGTTCCATCGGTGGCAACGTCGCGGAAAACTCCGGCGGCGTGCATTGCCTGAAATACGGCCTGACCGTACACAATGTGTTGGCGGTGAAGCTGCTCACCATCGATGGCGAATTGCTGGAGATCGGGTCGAGCGCGCCCGATAGCCCAGGCTACGAGCTGCTTGCGCTACTCAACGGCTCGGAGGGCATGCTCGGCGTGATGGTCGAGGTAACCGTGCGCCTGCTGCCCAAACCGGAGCGCACGCAGGTGGTGCTCGCCGCCTTCGATCGCATCGAGTTGGCCGGCGAGGCCGTGGCCCGCATCATCGGTGCCGGCATCATTCCGGCCGGCCTGGAGATGATGGACAACGCCTCGATCCGCGCTGCCGAAGATTTCGTGCATGCCGGCTATCCGGTCGATGCCGCCGCTATCCTGCTCTGCGAATTGGACGGCACCAATGAAGAAGTGTCGGAGCAAATCATGGCTGTGCGTCAATTGTTGCTACAGGCCGGCGCCACCGACGTGCATAGCGCACTCGACGAAACGGAGCGCCAACGCCTCTGGGCCGGCCGCAAGAATGCCTTCCCAGCCGTGGGCCGCATCTCGCCCGATTATTACTGCATGGACGGCACCATCCCGCGCAAGCACTTGGGCCGTGTGCTTGCCCGCATCGACGAATTGTCTCGATCGTTCAATCTGCGCGTCGCCAATGTCTTTCATGCCGGCGATGGCAATCTGCACCCCCTGATCCTATTCGATGCCAACCAGCCTGGCGAGCTGGCGCGCGCCGAACGTCTTGGTGAGAAAATTCTCGAACTCTGTGTCGAAGTCGGCGGCACCGTCACCGGCGAACATGGCATCGGTGTCGAAAAGCTCAACCCGATGTGCAGCCAATTCAACGCCGCGGAACTCAGCCAATTCCACGCAATCAAGGCCGCCTTCGACCCCATGGGGCTGCTCAACCCAGGCAAGGCCGTACCTACATTGCACCGCTGCGCGGAGTTCGGCCGCATGCATATCCACGATGGCGCGCTGCCCTTCCCTGAGTTGCCCCGATTCTGAAGCCATGGCCGAACACGACTTGACCGAAGCCTTGCAAGCGCGCGTGCTCGAGGCCATCGCACTGCGCAGACCGTTGCGCATTTTCGGCGGCGGCAGCAAGGATTTTTACGGCCGCTGCAATGAAGGCCAAGCGCTGGATATCAGCGGCCATAGCGGCGTGATCACTTATGATCCGAGCGAACTGGTCATCACCGCCCGCGCCGGCACACCCTTGCATGAGATTGAAACCTTACTGACGCAGCATGGCCAGATGCTGCCGTTCGAGCCGCCGCATTTCGGCCCCAATGCCACACTGGGTGGCTGCGTGGCCACCGGCCTATCCGGACCGCGCCGGCCTTGGGCAGGCGCGGTGCGCGATGCCGTGCTTGGCATCAAGCTGCTCAACGGCAAAGGCGAGGTGCTGCGCTTCGGCGGCCAGGTCATGAAGAACGTCGCCGGCTACGACCTGTCGCGCTTGATGGCGGGGTCGCTCGGCACGCTCGGCATTCTGCTCGAGGTCTCGGTTAAGGTGTTGCCACGGCCGGCACAGGAAATCACCTTACTGCAAGAAACCGATGCCGAAACCATCCAGCACAAGCTCATCGCCTGGTCGCGCCTGCCACTGCCACTTTCAGCCACGCTGAATCATGCAGGCAGGCTGTATCTCCGCCTGTCCGGTACGACAGAAGGCATCCAGGCCGCACGCGGGCAGATCGGCGGTGACCTGCTGGAGGACAATGCCATCTGGGCTGACGTGCGGGAACAACGCCTCGCCTTCTTCACCGACGAGCCGCTCTGGCGCCTGGCACTACCGAGCATTGCGCACATCGCGCTGCCCGGTGATTGGCTGAGCGAGTGGGGCGGTGCGCTGCGTTGGCTACGCACCGACCAGCCGGCCGCGAAAATTCGTGCCGCCGCCGCCACTGCCGGTGGCCATGCCACCCTATTCCGTGGCCATGATGGTAGTGGCGAGGTATTCCAACCGCTGCCGCTCGGCTTGCTGAAGTTACACCGCCGCGTGAAGCATGCACTCGATCCACATGGCATTTTCAACCCAGGCCGCCTGTACGCAGAACTCTGATGCAAACCAAGCTAAGCCCGATATTCGCCACCACACCCGAGGGCCGTGAAGCAGACCGCATCCTACGCGCCTGCGTGCACTGCGGCTTCTGCAATGCAACCTGCCCAACCTATCAGGTGCTGGGCGACGAACTCGATGGCCCACGCGGCCGCATCTACTTGATGAAACAAATGCTGGAGGGTCATGCCGTCACAGCGGACACGCGGGAGCGCCTCGATCGCTGCCTGACCTGCCGGAACTGCGAGACCACCTGCCCCTCCGGTGTGCACTATGGCCGGCTGATCGACATCGGCCGCGAGCTGATCGAGCGGTTGGCGCCGCGCAGGCTGCCGGAACGGACCCTGCGTACTGTGCTGCGCCGCAGCCTGCTGAGCCCCGGCCTCTTTCGGTCGCTGCTCCACTTAGGCCGAGCCTTGCGCCCTGCCCTTCCCGACGCAGCGCGCCGGAAACTCCCCATCGCCAAACCCATGCCGCCGCGAACAGCCGCCACCGCACACCGGCGGCGCATGCTGTTTTTGGAAGGCTGCGTGCAACCCAACCTGGCGCCGGAAATCAACGCGAGCGCCAAACGCGCACTCGATCGCCTCGGCATTTCCCTGATTGCCGCACCGGAAGCCGGCTGCTGCGGTGCATTGAGCCAGCATATGGCCGCCGTCGACGAGGCCCGCGCCGCCATGCGCCGCAATATTGATGCTTGGTGGCCACATGTCGAGGCGGGGCTGGAGGCCATCGTGATGACCGCGAGCGGTTGTGGCGCCACGGTGCGCGACTATGGCTACCACTTGCAGGGCGACCCCGCCTATGCCGAGAAGGCGGCGCGCATAGCCGCCTTGACCCTTGATTTGAGCGAGGTGTTGGCACGAGAGGACTTGAGCGGTTTCACGGCGGGGCGACCCAGACGCGTCGCCTTCCATCCGCCATGTAGCCTGCAACATGGCCAGAAAGTGCGCGGCGTGGTCGAAGGTATCTTGAGCCGCCTCGGCTACGAATTAGTAGCCTTTGACGAGGTGAACCTTTGTTGCGGCTCGGCCGGCAGTTATTCCCTGCTGCAACCGGATCTTGCCACGCAGCTGCGCGACCGCAAGCTCGGCCACATCGAATCCAGACAACCGGAACTGATCGCCAGCGCGAACATCGGCTGCCAGTTGCATTTGGCCAGCGGCACAGACCTGCCGGTGGTGCATTGGATCGAACTGCTGAATTGAAACCGGCGCTTCAGGCCGCCGCACGGGCAATCGGTATGGCATCCAGCGCATTACGATATTTCCCGCACTGCTCATTGCTGGGATCGAGCTTGCGCACTTGCTCCAGGTAATCGCGCACTTCGCGATCCATAGCCAGCTCTCTACTGCCATTCCTCTGCATCAGCAAGATCAAGGCATAGCTCAGATTCAGCAAGATGCGCTTGTTACCCGGCATCATCTTCCTCGCATCGCGCAACATCGCGACGGCCTCTTCCAGCTTGCCTGCCTGCGCCAGATGCACGGCCTGGTTGTTGCAGTCCACGACCTCACGCAACGAAGCGGTCACCAGTTCCTCACCGTCCTCTTCCATGTCGGCCCGTTTGAATACCGCCCTGACCTGCTCCAGCACGACCTCATTCTCATGGTTGTTCAGGACCACCGCCTTGAGCAACTCCGCAGCCGTGGCCGCATCGCCGTTGCCCATGATGAACTCTGCCGCCTCCAGCGCCACGCCGGCCGGCAGCGCGGAGGCGGCCCCCTTGACCAAGCCGACCACTTCCTTGGCGATCTGTTGTGCCGCCTTCATATCGCGATTTTTCCGATACAAAGTACCTTCGATCACCTTCGCATGGATGGTCGATTGCGTGCAGTCGAAGGTTTTTTGCACCTCGCCCAACACACGCATCGCCTCGCTGGGGTTGTTCTTTTCCGTGCAAATCTTAGCCAAGCCGATATAGGCCGACGGCACCTTCAAAACCGAGTGTTCGGTAAGCGCGATTGTCTTGCGAAAGGCCTTCTCCGCCAGGTCCAGATCGCCCAATTTCTGCGCGATATCGCCCAGCGCCTTCTGCCTTGTCGCCGAATTGGGCGACAGATCGATGCTGCAGACAAGCACGCTCTGCGCTTCTTCGAGGTCGCCCTTCTCCTCGAATATCTTGGCGAGCAGGTCGTAGGCCCCCATATAGGTTCGATTCACCTCGGTGACTTGCAACAGCAGATCGCGCGCCAAATCGAGCTCGCCTTCCAAGTAGTGCACCTTGGCCAGATCGACCTTGGCCCATGGCACATCGCGCTGGGCCAGCACCTTTTCCACCAGCTCCTTGGCCTGCTTACGCCGGCCAGCGGTAATCAGCAACCCCGCCTTCATGCGAATCAAATCGCCCGCATGGCCTATGCCGGATTTCAGCTTTTCGTCGCACAGCGTGATCGCGCTCGCGTAGTCCTTTTCGTATATGGCCTTCTCGACATCGTGTAGCAGTTCTTTCCGGCTGATCGCAGCCAGCAGGCGGGAACGGATGATCGCCTCGGTGAATGGCTTGATGATGTAGTCATCGGGCATGTACTCCATGGCCCCGAGCACCATCTCGGTGGTCTTCTCCGCGGAGACGACGATCCATGCCGTAGCCAAGCCAATCAAGTTTCTGACTTTGGCCTCTTCCATGACCTGCTGGCCATTTTTTCCGGCGCCCAGGTTGTAGTCGCACAGGACCACGTCGTATTTATTGACCTCGAGCAAGGCGATGGCCTCCTTGCCGTTGGTCGCGACATCGATCTCTTTCGCACCGCAAGATTTCAGCATTTCGCGGAACATCGTGCGCATACCCTGGAAGTCGTCTACGACCAGAAAACGTTTACTGGAAAATATCGCATGATCGCCATCAATAAACATAACACCACCCCACACAATTCGTAGCTTGAATTGACATGGCTCCCACCACAGTCACTCGTTTGTTGCACCTGGCTGAGCTTTCCTTTATGGGTTCTTTTGCGGCCACGACTTGGGCTCGACAGGTACGCCCGGAACTATATGGAATCGCCGGGCAAAATAGGATCGGCTATTCCGCAGCAACCGAGTCGAATATTCAAGGGCGCTCTAGTGCTTATGTACTATCCACGTGAACGGCAAGAGGCGCAACGCGCAGGGGAAAGCGGCAAGCCAAGCAGGCTCGAGCCTCACCAATGAGCCGGCGGGGTTTTCAGCAAGACGATCTCTCGGTTATTGACCTCGATATAACCGCCTTGCACCAATTCCTTGAATACCTTGTTGACCATATCGCGCGAGGAACCGACACGGTGCGCGATATCCTGCTGCGAGAGCTTTTCCTGCACGATGCGAACACCGCCCGCAGCCGGCATGGCCAGGTCGCTCAGCAAATTGACCACACGGCTGTAGACACTGGCCAATGCCAACTCCTTCGCCGCCTTTGTCGCAGTCCGACTGCGCCGGATCAGCCGCGTAATCACGCGCATGGCCAGATCGGGATCGTTTTTGATGCGCTCGCGAAAACGCGCATGGGTAATGACCCCACAACGGGTCGGCTCGGCCGTCATCACGGTGGCGCAACGTTTGGAGCCATCAAGCGCCATCTCGCCCACGATATCTCCGGGGCCGCAGAATGCCAACACCAACTCTTTTCCGGACTCGTCGCTGGTATAGATTTTCAGGCGCCCGGAAAGCACCAGATAAACCGAATTACCATCATCGCCCTCACTGATGAGGATGGCCTTTTTCGGATAACTCCGAACCACCCCCTCACCGACAAGCTCATTAAACAGCGGATCGTCTATAGGGAATAAGGCCTCGTCCTGTTTTGCAACAACCATTGCCACCACCCAACCGATTCGAATTCAGCTGTAGAAAATAGAGCATCCTGACTGGTGCTGTCCAGCGACAAACCCACAGCCGGCCACAAATCGATCGTTAAAAGATCGATTTGAATAATGCGTGGCGCTGCGGACAGTTGGGCAAAGCCCACATCGTCAGGCGTAACGCCGATCAGGTAGCCAGCGTCTCCAGCATCGCCCGGTATTCGCCATAAAGCTTCTCGCCGGGATCCAGCTTTTGCACACGATCGAGGCACTCGCGGGCCTCACGCTCCATGCTGTTGTCCCTACCGTTCTTTTTCATCGCCAAGATCATGGCATAGGCCAAATTCAACAGGATGCGCTTGTTGTTCGGCATCATCGCCTTGGCATTCCGCATCAGCGCGACGGCCTCGTCCAGCTTACCCTCCTTGGCCAGCGCAACCCCTCTGTTGTTGGTTTGCACCACTTCCTGCAATGAGGACTCGACCAGATCGTTGCCAGCCTGCTCCATATTGCCTTTGACGAAGACCTTCTTCACGTCCTCGATCAGTTGCTGGTTCTCGTGATTGTTCTGCACGACGATCTTGAGCAGCTCCGAAGCGGCCTCCTTATTGCCGGTGCCCATGATCAAATCCGCCGCTTCCAGGGTGATATGCGCCGGCAGGCGTGCCGCGGATTCCTTCACCATGGCCGCCACCTCGCCTGCCAGCTTGCGCGCCTCAACAAGGTTCCCGCTCTTGCTGTGCACCGCGCCCTCGATCACTTTCGCATGCAGCGCGGCTTCGGGGTCGTCGAATTGTTTGTGCACCTCACCCAAGACACGGATCGCCTCGGCCGTATTGTTTTTCTCTGCGCAGACTTTGGCGAGTCCGATATGGGCGGCCGGCGTCTTAAAGACCGAATATTCGCTGAGCGATATCGTCTTGCGGAACGACTTTTCCGCCACCTCCAAATCACCGCGCTTTTGCGCAATTTCGCCTAGCGAACGCTGGCGTGTCATTGAGTTGGGTGAGAGCTCAGCGCTTCTGGCCAGCACATGTTGAGCCTCGTCCAATTCACCGACTTCTTCCAGGGTCTTAGCCAACAGATCATAGCCTTCGAGGTAGGTGCGATTGGCCTCGACCACTTCGCTCAGCAGTCGGCGTGCCACATCGAAGTCTTTGTTCAACAAATGGATCTTGGCCAAGCCGCTCTTGGCCCAGGGAATGTCGCGTTGTGCCAGGATTTGCTCGAACACGGCCTTGGCCTTGTCGGTTTGACCCGATTTCATCAAGAGGCTGGTCTTCATCCGCAGCAAGTCGGAGGTATAGGGCGACCGCGCTACAAGCTGCTCGTCGCATAAGGCGATCGCGCGTTTGTAATCGTTGGATTTGAGCGCCTTCTCGATGTCATGCAGCGCGGCTTTCCGCGCCATGACCTTGAGCAAACGCGTCCGTACCGTGGCTTCATTGACCGGCTTCACAATATAGTCGTCCGGCGTATATTCCGCCGCGCCCAGCACCATGTCCTGGGTCTTTTCCGCCGAGATCACCACCCAGCCCGTCGCCAAGCCGATCAAATTCCTGAACTTGGCCTCCTCCAAAACCTGCTGGCCGTTCTTGCCGGCGCCCAAGGTGTAGTCGCACAACACGACATCGTATTTGCCCTTTTCCAGCATATTGATGGCCTCATTGCCATTCGAAGCTGCATCGATATCCTTGGCACCGCAGGATTTCAACATCTCCCGCAGCATCGAGCGCATACCCTGGAAATCATCGACGATCAGGAATCGCCGTTCGGCAAAGGCATTGTGGCTGTCGTTCGTGAACATCATGTCCGAATCTCGCTATTGTTATCGACAGAAATTCAAGGCAGCCGCAGGACGAAGCAGCCGCCCCCTAGTTTGCCGCCGTTCTCGAGCAAAATTTCTCCGGCCCGCCCCTGGTTCTTGTGCATCTTCGCCACCATGGCGGAAAAATACAGGCCCAAGCCGGTGCTGCCCGTGTTGAAGCTCACGCCCCGATTCACCGCGACGCCTTCCTCGATCATGGCCTTGGGGTAACCGCCGCCGTTGTCCTCGACCCGCAACTCCAGGAAGCCGCCCACTTCCGCTGCCGCCAGGCGCAGGCTGCCACGGGTATAGCGAGAAGCATTGTTCAGCGCATGCGAGATCACGCCCAGCACCAAATCGCGGTCGAAATACCAATAAAGCCCCTCTTGCACATCCAGCTCGAGATTCACATTCTGTGTATTCAGCAAGGTGCCGCTTTGCTGCTCGATCTCGGCCATCAAGTCATCGACGGCATGCTCGGCCAAATCGAAAGGATAAAACTTCCGGTCCACCTTATAGATGGTCAGCAGTTCAAGCAGGTTGTCATTCAACCGCTTGACCTCGTAGAACATCGGCGCCATTTTTTTATAGATCGGCTGTTCCCGCAGCGCCGCATCGCCCAGGCTGTCTTCCATAAAGCCCGTCAATACGCTGAGCGAGTTCTTCATATCGTGTATGGCCGATGCGAGAAACATCGTCATATCAGGGGTCTCGCTTGCCTGAGACGCATCCATTCTTAGTCTCCCACCATTACGTACGTCAGGATTATAGGCATACCTCCCCTAGGTTTTTCTAGTCATGGGCAATGACGAGGGACGTTCCATTGCAAGTTCGTGCGGTATTTACCATGATCGAGCCCATTTTCGCGTGACGCACGAAGGCTGGCCAAAAAAAAGCCGCCATGCGGCGGCTTGCTGGACATTTCGGCTGGCCAACATTTACGCCGGCACGGTGGACGAAGCCAACGGCATGTTCGCCAGTTCTTGCAATATCGCCTCCGTTACCTCGCCCATCGATGCCGCGCCTGATACCCCTTTTAGGTCATAAGTGAGGCATTCACCCGATTTGATCAGCGCCCTAACGGCGGATTCGATATTGCTTCCCTCCGCATAAAGGAGCGGATCGTTTTTTTGCGTGCCGAGCCATTTCAAGGCCTCCGACGTGGCAAGCATCATTGCCATGGGATTCGCCTGGTTTTTCCCTGCAAGCTTTGGCGCAGAGCCATGAATCGGTTCAAACATCGCATGCCGATCGCCTACGTTGCCGCCGCTCGCCATGCCCATTCCACCTTGCAGCACAGCCGCTAGTTCGGTCACGATGTCACCGAACATATTGGTCGTCACCACCACATCGTAGTGCTCGGGTTGCCGCAGCAGCCATTGGCAAAAGGCATCGACCAATACCACCTCATATTCAACGTCCGGATACCGTTCGGCCACCTCATCCAGAATGCCGGTGAAAAATTTGCAGCCATAGAGCACGTTATTTTTCACGACGCACGTCACTCGTTTCTTGCCGTCTGCAGGCGCCCCTCGCCGGTCCCTCGCTGCGTCAAAGGCCCTGCGTAAAATTCGCTCCGAGCCATTGCGGGTCAAGACCCGAGTGTCCGTCGCAACCTGGGGTATCCCGCCAGGTGCCAGTATGCCGCCTGAGCCGGCATAGAGGCCTTCGGTGTTTTCGCGAAAAAACACCATATCCACTTTGTCGGGGTCCCACACATGCCGCACCTCTCCCGATATCCGAATGGCACCGCCATCGAAGAGTTTCACCGGACGAATATTGGCGTATAGATCCAAATTCACCCGATTCCGGACAAGCGGAGACCATCCGGCCATCTTTCCATCGGGCATGGTGATTTGCGACCTGCCATCGGCGCTCGGCAGGCCAACTGCCCCTAACAGAATAACGTCGGCCGCCTTGCACCGGGCAAGCCCGCCAGCCTCGATATCGTCGCCATGCTCCAGGTAATGCTGCGCCCCACACTGAATAGTGTCGATCTCGAACACACAGCCCGACCGTTCGGACACGAGACCTAGCAGCCGTAGCGCCTGGTCCATGACTTCTCGGCCAATGCCATCGCCAGGAAGGGCGGCAATTTGATATTTCGATCGCCCCATGACCATTAGGCAAAGAATTCCTGGGCCGCACGGAGTTGCGCCACGGTCCCTGCCCCCCCCATCATTCTTGTCATCCTTGCATCTCGATAGAGCTTTTCAATCAGCACGCCCTTGGAAAATCCGATATGCCCGAACAGATCGAGCGCATCGCTGCATACCTTGAATGCCTGCTGGGACACATGCCCTCTCGCAACTGCGGAATAATGCATAAGACGCGTTTTTGCCGCGCCAGAGTGATACCGAGCAAGCGAGCGGATGTAAGCGCGCATCAGCTCTACTTCGGCGAATATATCCATCAGCCTACGCTGAACATCTTGATGCTCGACCAGCCTAGCCCCTCCCTGCACACGGGCCTTGCAAAATGCCGCCGCCTCCTCAAGCGCCGCCCTTGCTATCCCGACACATACCGCCCCGATCAGGATGTAGGCATTGCCAAATGCATTCGAGATGAAGCGCTGATAGTCGCTTGGGCCGACTAGCATGTGGTTATATGGAATCCGCACCTCATTAAATGAGATTCCTGCCTGGTTCATCTCGCGCTGCCCCAGCTTTTCCAGTGCGACCCCGCGCTCGACGCCCGCAGTCGACAGTGGCACTAAAAAGCCCGCGGAGCCCCCTGCCTGTAGGGCCGCGAGCACAAAAGCATGCGTTGCAATAGATGTATTCGTAATCCATTGGGACTTCTGGCCATTGATGACCCATTCATTGCGGCGTTCATCAAGATAGGCATTCGTTTCATAATTCAGACGCGCCAAGTTCCATTCGGACCGTCCCCCATGCACGGGATTACCAATAAAAAACAAATCGCTCCCATGAGCTGACTCGGTGACTGGATAACAACCGATAAATTCGGCCTCCCGATCTTCCAGATATGGCCTCAGATACTGGTCCTGCAGATCAGCCGATGCGTGAGCCGACAATGCCAAAAATGGGATTTGCGAAACCACCAACGACAACGCCAGGCCGGAACTACCCCAGCCCAGCTCCTCATATATCAGGCTTTGTTCATAGATAGAGGCCCCTTCGCCGCCCATGGCCTCCGGACAGGCCAAGGCATGTAGCCGCCGGGAATGCGCCTTTTTGAAAAACTCTTTAAAGGCCGCATCCGTCGATACTTCCGCCGCTGGCAAGGGATCGAGCTTTGCCGCGCACGGCCGCATGACCTCCTTCGCGAATTCGCGTGCTATTAATTGCCATGCCCGCGCCTTTCCCGCGCTTGGCATATCCAGCTCCTCATGGAGCGGCAGCGCATCGCTGTATGTTTGCATTTTTTGCGTCCCAAAGGCACAGGGCGCCGTTCGACAGAAGCGGCGCCCTGAAAGGCTTGGTCAGAGGGAAGGATGACACCAAAAAGATGCGCTCTTGGCGGCGAATTTCGTGGGTATGCCGGAGCGTTCCAGATATTCCAAACCCAGCGCCACTCGACGGACCCGCTTCTTGACCGTATTCAAGTTCACCTGATCGTATGGATTTACCTGCGCGCTGGCCCCCATCTTGAGAATTACCGGCGCCGCGACCTGGACGATTTCAGGAATTTCGTTGTAGCGAATGAAGCCACCCTTGTCATCGTAGACATCGATCGGCACGTCGAGGATCAGGCCGTTCGTCATCCGGCGCATCTCTTGCAGGACAACCAAATCCACATCATGCAGCACCGTTACGCTGTCGGCACCGAGTTCCTCCCATATCTTCGCTGTGACGGGGTTGCTGACGATGCAATGGGATGAGGCCTTGAAAAACAAATCTTGCGGCAGATTACCGCTCTCTCTCATCTCAGAGAGTATGCGCATGACCCCCATATCGTAGACAATGACGCCCCGGCAACCCAGATCGACCAAGCGCAGCACCTCTTCGACAGAGTTTGCGATCGCGTCGTTATTGTTGACTCGACGCCCCTGCTCCAAACCGAACTTGCCCCGATAAAACGCGGCCTTCCTGTCATACTCCGGCCGCGGCCCGATCGAGAATGCAATACCGTAACCACTCTCCGCGCACAGCGAAAGCATTTCCCTGATTTCACTGTCCGAAAGCAATATCGAACCATGCGTTTCGTTGAAGCGGGTACACGGAATGCCTTCTTCTTTCAGCGCTGCCACCGTGCCTTTCAGGACATCCAGTGTATTGATGACGGGGATTTCCACCGCGAAATTGCCGCCATCGGGAAATCGCAATGGCGAAGCCTGCAGCTCCACATTGTCCGAATAGGGGTAACCGTGGCTCTTCAGCCATGCACGGGCTCTGAACGAACCCCTTACGACCTCATGGTCGCGTAGACTCGTGCCCGACTGAATTGACGTTGCCGCCTCGTCCGTCTTTTCGAGGACGCGGGCATCCATTTCCATTTTCATTTCATTTCTCCCTAATATTTATTAATAGAAAACCCATCACGACATAAGCACCGATGGATGCCTAAGCGATGATGGGTTTAATTTGACCTGTTCGATGAATTTGAAGTTTTAACCCGGCATTGATCCAAAATTGCACGTTGCCGGATGCGAACTCTACTTAGGCCTTGCCACCGAAGGCATCCCAGTGCACGAAGTCCCCATAGCCACGACGCGGCTGCCTCGGTAATTCTTTGTGGGAAGGGTGGCCGATACACATCATCATCACCACCATATAGTCATTTGGCACTTTCAAATATTCGGCCACACCTTTGGGGTCGAAGCCGATAAGCGGGGCGGTACCCAAGCCCATGCCATCGGCCACCAGCATCATGGTCATCGCCGCTAGTGAAGCGCCGCAAACCGCATGCTCGACACGACGCTCTTCGTTCGGGTAGACCACGTCGATCGACCCTTTCAAGGTTTGTTTCACTTCGTCATTGAAATAACCGCCATCGACGAACTGCTGCAGGATCTGATCATCGCGACGATGCGGATTCTTATCGCCCAGAACGGCCACGACCGCGACGGAATCCATGACCTGCTTCTGATTCCAGCACAGCGGAAGCAGTTCTTCGCGCTTTTTCACATCTTCAACGACGACGAAATCCCAGGGCTGGAAGTTATAGGAAGACGGCGTGAGGGCCGTCAGATCGAATAGTTTCTGCCACTGATCCTTGCTGAGATTCGGGCCCGGAACAAAGCTGTGGATTGCGCGACGCCGCCGAATGACTTCTTCAATACCGGTAGTCAGGGTTTGTTCCAGCAGCTTGCCTTGGGTCGGTGCATTCATGAGGTACCTCCTTTTGGTTGACGAGTGAATACTTATTTACTTTAATGCCGGAACTTCAATGCTGTCAAGACTGCGCACCACCGTCAAAATCAACCTATCTTCCCAACAGGCCACCCAATCTGGAGCGACATCATGCCTCACGCCGGATACTCGAGTGAATATTCATTACTATCAGGAAGCTATGACATGCATGTGCACGCCGGACCAGACTTAGTTGGCCGGGCGATGGACGTCGTCGAATTGGGCTTGGCCGCCAACCAAGCAGGCATGGCTGGGCTCGTATTGAAGGACCACGCCTTACCGACCACCGGGCAAGCGTATGTCCTAAACAAGACCCTGGGCGGCAACTGTCGCTTTTATGGGTCTGTCGTACTCAATCCCGCGACAGGCGGCATAAATTCTGCACTTGTGAAAGCGGCACTGGGCCACGGCGCCGCCATGGTATTCCTCCCGACCTACGGCGCCGCCCACCATTACCACCTGACCGGCAGCCGCCCTCACTACCCTTACAGCGAGCAGCATCCGCTTGGCATGAATTTACGGGACCGAGAAAATCATAGCGAGCTGCTCGCCATCTTCGAAGAAATTGCACGTTCAGACGCCATTCTGGCAACGGGCCACATCTCGCCCGAAGAATGTCTTTGGGTCATCAACGCGGCCAAATCAGCAGGCGTTCGCCGAATCGTCGTCACGCATGCCTCCATGCCCCGGATAGGGCTGCCTATCGATGCACAGGAGGAAGCCGTAAAGCTGGGGGCTTACATTGAGCACTCATTCGTCGCATGCACAGACATTCTGCATGCACCCATCCAAGTGGAAACGATTCACGACCAGATTGCCCGTGTAGGCGCTGAACATTGCCTGCTTTCATCGGACCTCGGACAAAAATCCAATGGCTCGCCGATAGTGGGTTTTAGCCGCTTTCTGACCAAACTCATGGATACGGGTATCTCGAGTGAGGCAATCAAAATGATGACCGCAACCAATCCTGCAAAATTACTGCCGGCATGCAATCCGCCCTAAAGCTTGCGACAGCACAAAAAATAAAAAGGCCGCCAATCGGCGGCCTTAATGGTCTTGGTGGGCCCGCTGGGACTCGAACCCAGGACCAAAGGATTATGAGTCCTCTGCTCTAACCGACTGAGCTACAGGCCCGAAACCTTTACGCCTGTCGGCTTATTCGAGGAAGCTGCGCAAACGCTCGGAACGAGAAGGATGGCGCAGCTTGCGCAGCGCCTTGGCCTCGATCTGGCGAATACGCTCGCGGGTCACATCGAACTGCTTGCCGACCTCCTCCAGGGTGTGATCGGTATTCATCTCGATACCGAAACGCATGCGCAGCACCTTGGCCTCGCGCGGGGTCAGGCTGTCGAGGATCTCTTCGGTGACGTTTTGCAGGCTGGAATACAGCGCGGCGTCGACCGGCGCGGTGGTGGTCGAGTCCTCGATGAAATCGCCCAGGTGCGAATCCTCGTCGTCGCCGATCGGGGTTTCCATGGAAATGGGCTCCTTGGAGATCTTCATGATCTTGCGAATCTTCTCCTCGGGCATTTCCATCTTGGCCGCGAGCGTCGCCGGGTCCGGCTCTTGCCCAGTCTCCTGCAAAATCTGGCGGGAGATGCGGTTCATCTTGTTGATGGTCTCGATCATATGCACCGGGATGCGGATGGTCCGGGCCTGGTCGGCGATGGAGCGGGTGATCGCCTGGCGAATCCACCACGTCGCATAGGTCGAGAACTTATAGCCGCGGCGGTATTCGAACTTGTCTACCGCTTTCATCAAACCGATGTTGCCCTCTTGGATCAAGTCGAGGAACTGTAGGCCACGGTTGGTGTACTTCTTGGCAATCGAGATCACCAGGCGCAGGTTGGCCTCGATCATTTCGCGCTTGGCGCGACGGGCCTTGGCCTCGCCGGTAGACATCTGCTTATTGATGTCCTTGAGCTCCTTCACCGGCAGCCCGGCCCGCTCCTGCAAAGCCTGAAGCCTTTCCTGGTGCTCATTGATGTCGTACTGCAGCCGCTCCAAAGCCTCGCTATAGCCATGCTTGCCGCGAATCTCCTTGGTCACCCAATTTGCGTTCCCCTCATTGCCGGGGAACGTCTTGATGAATTGAGCGCGCTGCATGCCACACTTGTTGACGGCAATTTCCATGATGGCACGCTCATGGCTGCGGATCTCTTCGACCAGTCCGCGCAGGCCATCGCTGAGGTTCTCGACTTGACGCGCCGTGAAACGGATGCCCATCAGGTGGCCGGACAAGTCGCCCTGCAGCTTTTTGTACTGCGGGCTGGCATAGCCATACTTGGTCAAGGCATTTTGCATCTTGTTGTAGCACTTGCGCACGTCGCCAAAGCGCTCTAGCGCATCGATTCTAAGCTGGGCCAGCTTGGCCGCGCTCATACCGCCGCCGCCTTCCTCTTCGCCCTCGTCCTCTTCAGCCAACTCCATCTCTTCGGACTCGGCCATTTCCATGACGATATCCTCGCCGGCGCTGTCCATCAGGCCGTCGACCAACTCGTCGATGCGCATCTCCTCTTTCTCGACCTTCGCCGCCATCTCCAAGATTTGGGTGATGGTCAACGGGCAGGCGGAGACTGCCTGCACCATATGCTTCAGGCCTTCTTCGATGCGCTTGGCGATCTCGATCTCGCCCTCGCGGGTAAGCAGTTCGACCGACCCCATCTCGCGCATATACATGCGCACCGGATCGGTAGTGCGGCCGAATTCGGCATCGACGGTGGACAGTGCCGCCTCGGCCTCTTCCACCGCATCTTCGTCGGCGACCGGCGCCGGCGCTTCGGACATCAACAGGGTCTCGGCATCGGGTGCCTCGTCATAGACCTGGATGCCCATGTCGTTGATCATGCCGACCACGCCCTCGATCTGCTCGGCATCGAGCATATC
>JAJZTV010000125.1 GCA_021847385.1 Pseudomonadota bacterium
ATCTGGCCTGCGCGCTGGTGCAAGCTGTCGACACGCTCGGCCGAATTGTGCGATTCGTTCGATAGGATATGCAGATTGTCGGAAATGGCCGAAATGGCGCTACGCGTAGTCGCCGACATACCGGCAGCCTCGACGGCATGGTCCTTCTCGGAACGCATGGTCATGGCCAAAGCCGCCAGACTGCGCTGCGATTCCTTGAACGATTCGCCGAAGTACTCCAAATTTCGGAACAACTCCTCGAACAATCCGAGCTTGATCTGCACTGTGTCCAGTGCCTGCTCCAGCGTGACTTTCTCTTGGCTCAGCGCCTCGATTCGTTCGAGCAGTTCGCGGTTTTCAGCAATCAGATTAGGGGCAGGGGCAGCAGGAACATCGTGGGATTTTCTGAACATGCCGAACATCTTTTCCATATTCCTTTCAAAAAAACAGATCACCCACTTTTATTTTTTTCAATTGCAAACCGACAGCGGATTGTCGCAGAAATCCAATACGGTCTGAATGGTCAATTAAGCAGCCAGCTCGCCCAGCTTCATCAAGAACAACAGCGCCAACCAGAACAGGGCCACCCGCCAGATCAAGGCCGTTGCCCCGTCCAGGTAATCCGCATCGGCAGTGGCCCCCGCCCCCAACTCGGCCCGCTCGATGCTGCCGTTCGGCAGCGGGATCGCACCGCCGAGTTTGACCCCGATTGCCCCGGCGCCCGCCGCCAACAGCACGCCCTCGTTGCGTTCCCACCACTGCCAGGCCTGGTTGCGCCAGCATTCCATGGCACCTTGGAAGTTGCCGGCGATAGCAAAACTGAAGGCGGCCGCCCGCACCGGCAGCCAATCCAACAACTGACGCAGCCGATCGACATGGCTCAAAAACTCGTCCCGCTCCGGAATATGCGTATGCCAATAATCGTGCAGCACGTGCGTCAGCCGAAACAGCACCGCGCCGAATGGGCCCAACAAGACAAACCAAAAAATCACGCCGAGCAAGCGGGCAAATCCAGCGCGTAACATCTCCTCCAGAGCCAACTTGGCGACATCGCTATCGCCCAAGGCCTCGACCGAGCCGGGGCGCATGGCCTTGAGCTCTTCCCTGGCTTCAGCCAGATCGCCGACGCGCAAGGCCGTCGCAATGCGGTTTGCATAGTTGTGGCTTGCTTTGAAACCAAGACAGAAATAGACCGCCACGCCGGCCCAGAGCCAGCCCAAGATACCCACTGCCCAAGCGAGCAAGCCGGCAATGACGCCGACCGCGATGGCCGGTAGCAGCGCCCCCATGGCCCAGGCAAATAGACCTTGATGCGGTTGCCCGCCATTGAACCGTCTGCCCAGCCAATCGCCATAGCGCTCGACCAGACCGATCAAGCGCTTGGGCTGGGACGACGACCAGTATTCTTCGATGGCCAGCACGGCGATCAAAATCAAAAAGCTCACGGCATATCCATCTGGTTACGGCCGCCCGCCGTAGCGGGCTTGACCTTCGCTGCGCTCATATTTTCCTGCGTCGAATCTTCGATTTCCACAGTCAGCACTCCCATCTTCAATACATTATCGGAAGCGGCGTAGAGTTCTACAGTGGGCATGCGGATCGTCTTGCCTTGTTCAGCCAAATGGTTGGCCAAGGCCTGGTAGGCACGGCTCGGCGCCACCAGCATGCCGGCCTGCACCTCGGCCACCAGCACCTTGCGTGCCGGAATGGTGTCGATCCGCATCGGCGCCTTCACCGCCGAGCCGGCGGGCACCAAACACCCGATGCGCGACTTGCGTTCGGCCTTGGCGACGACGACGGGGTCGGAATACAGCACGGTGATCGGCAGGCCCGGTGTGACGCCCTGCGCTATCAATTGCCGGCGCACATCCTCCAGCATGGTGGGCAGCTTGCCATAGTCCCCGGTGTGTTCGAGATAAGCATAGGTATAAGGGCCGCGCTGTTCGGTGCGGATATCGACGGCATTGAAGCCGCCCCACCAGGCATAGACCAGCACGATCGGCAAAACAAAGGCCAGCAAGAAGGGCAAATAACGCTTGTACGGCACGAATCGACTCCAGTGATATCTACTGCCGAAGATACA
The DNA here is from genome assembly GCA_021847385.1 of Pseudomonadota bacterium. Lineage (GTDB taxonomy): Bacteria > Pseudomonadota > Gammaproteobacteria > Burkholderiales > Thiobacillaceae > Sulfuritortus. The sequence continues at coordinate 2,063 of JAJZTV010000125.1, forward strand.
CCAAGTCGCCCCGCCCTACCCTATAATCGTGCGCCATGAAAATCATGATCGAACGTCAGGCCAGCGAACAACGCCTGGACCGACTCGGCGTAAAGCGCTGGCCCACCTGGGGCGCCGCGGTTTCGCGCTTCCCTTGGACCTATGGCGAAGTCGAGACCTGCTACATCCTGGCAGGCGAAGTGATCGTCAGCCCCGATGGCGGCGAACCGGTCACGCTCAGGGCCGGCGACCTGGCCACCTTTCCGGCCGGCATGAGCTGCATCTGGAACATCAAACAGGCGATCCGCAAACACTACCGCTTCGGCTGATAAAATAGCGGCCGCCGCCATTCCGCCATCGTTTCATGCTCCGTACCCCAGAACTGCTCGCCCCGGCCGGCTCCCTGGCCATGCTCGACACCGCCTTCGCCTTCGGCGCCACCGCCATCTATGCCGGCCAACCGCGCTACAGCCTGCGGGTGCGCAACAACGACTTCGGCGACCTCGCCGTCCTGGCCGAGGGCATCCGCCGCGCCCACACGCTGGGCCACGCCTTCTATCTGGTGTCCAACATCTACCCGCACGGGGCCAAGCTGAAGACCTATCTCGACGACATGGTCCCAGCCATCGCGCTGAAACCCGACGCCCTGATCATGTCCGACCCGGGTCTGATCCTCTTGGTGCGCGAGACCTGGCCGGACATGGCCATCCATCTCTCGGTGCAAGCCAACACCGTGAACAGCGCGGCGGTACGCTTCTGGCAGCGGGCCGGCATCGCCCGCATCATCCTGTCGCGCGAGCTGTCGCTCGACGAAATCGCCGACATCCGCCAGGCCTGTCCGGACATGGAGCTGGAGGTCTTCGTCCACGGCGCGCTGTGCGTGGCCTATTCGGGTAGATGCCTGCTGTCCGGCTATTTCAACCACCGCGACCCCAACCAGGGCACCTGCACCAACTCCTGCCGCTGGGACTACAAGCTCAACCCCGCGAAAGAAGACGCGGCCGGCGACGTCTGGCTGCTCGAGGAACGCGAGCGACGCGAGGGCAGTTACATGCCGATCGAGGAGGACGAGCACGGCACCTACATCCTCAACTCCAAGGACCTACGTGCGATCGAGCACGTGCAGCGCCTGGTCGAGATCGGCATCGATTCGCTGAAGATCGAGGGCCGGACCAAATCGTCCTATTACGTGGCCCGTGCCTGCCAGGCCTACCGCCAGGCGATCGACGACGCCGCCTCCGGCCGGCCGCTGAACCCCGCCCTGCTCGGCCAATTGGAGGGCCTGGCCAACCGCGGCTATACCGACGGCTTCTACCAACGCCACCACGAGGCCGACTACCAGAACTACCTGCGCGGCCATTCCGAATCCGGCCGCAGCCTCTACGTCGGCGACATCGTCGGTTTCGACAGTACGCGCGGCTTGGTGGAATTTACCGCGAAGAACAAGCTCGTGGCCGGCGACCGCATCGAACTTATTCAGCCCAGCGGCGTGCGTGAATTCACCGTAAACCATATCCAGAATGTTGACGGCGACGCCGTCACCGTCGTACCCGGCAGCGGCCACCGGGCCTGGTTGAAACTACCGGAGGACAGCGTAGGCGCCTTCGTCGCGCGCTTCTGCTAAACCTTATCCCGGTAAAGCCCAAGCAGTTTCATTTCGCAGGGCTATATTGAGAGCGTCGAACTGCGCTTGGAATGGAAGATCCAGGGCCAACTTGGATTGTCCGCGATTGGCTGGCCGTTACAGGCAGGCATACCTGGAGAATACCGTCATGGGATTGTGGCGCATAACTTGTGCATCCATATTGCTGGCCTTGGCCTCACTGCCGAGTCATGCCGCCAAGCCCCTGGTTGCCGGGGGTGAGGAATACAGCCTTGGCATCAAGTCGGACGGCACCCTGTGGGCCTGGGGCTTCAACAGCTATGGCCAATTGGGCGATGGCACGATCAACGCGCATACCACTCCGACATCGGCGCTGGGCAGTGGCTACATTGCAGTCGAGGCCGGCACCGCTTTCAGCGTTGGCCTGAAGGCCGACGGCAGCGTCTGGACTTGGGGGGCAAACAACTACGGCCAATTGGGTAACGGCAGCCATGCCGACCATGCCGACCCGAAACAGGTTGCCACTGGTTTCAGTGCCATTGCCGCAGGCAGCTACCACGTGCTCGCGCTAAAGAGCGACGGTACGCTCTGGGCATGGGGCCGCAACATCTATGGCCAACTGGGCGACAAGAGCACCACCGAACGGACCAGTCCGGTCCTGGTCGGTGCTGGCTACCAATCCATCGCCGCCGGCAGCAACCATAGCCTCGCGCTGAAGACCGATGGCACGCTCTGGGCATGGGGTTACAACCTGAACGGGCAACTCGGCGACGGCAGCACCACCGACCGGTCCAGCCCGACCCTGATCGACAGCGGCTACAGCGCCGTTGCCGGCGGCGGCAACCACAGCCTCGCGCTGAAGACCGACGGCACGCTCTGGGCATGGGGCAACAACACCAGCGGCGAATTGGGCGACAACACCAACACCAAACGGGCCAGCCCGGTTCTGATCGGCACGGGCTATATCGCCATTGCGGCTGGCGGTTTCCACAGCCTGGCCTTGAAATCGGATGGCGTCCTCTGGGCCTGGGGCAGCAATATCTCCGGGCAACTGGGCAACAGCAGCATCACCACCCAGAGCCCGTCGCCGGTCCAAGTCGGCCCCGGCTTTAGCGCCATCGCGGCAGGCACCAGCCACAGCCTGGGCATCAAGGCGGACGGCTCGGTCTGGGCCTGGGGCCGCAATGCCTATGGCCAACTCGGTCTTGGCAATACGACCAACCAATCGCTGCCGGCCCGCGTGCTCGGCCAGGGCGGCAGCGGCCTGCTCAACCTCGGCATCACCGCGACATCGACACAGACGAGTTGCCTGCTGAATTGGGCCGAAGGCGCTTATCCGAACCATTTCCTGCCGGCCGGCGCACCCTCGCAGACCCTGAGCGCCTTTACTTACCGCCACTATGCGAACACCGACAGCTATCTTGGCATTTCGAGCGCAGACCAGCATTTTTATTACGTCGGCCCCTTGTCGGGGCAACAGCTCTACGACCTGGGCCTGCTCGATACGTGGTTAAGCACAGCAGGCTGTCTGTGAGCCATGGCTTAACTGTCATCGCCGTTGCTATGCTCCGCCGGTTTCATCGCAAAACAGCTTAACGATTCAGGAGTGCCCCATGTTCCGCCACCTCTTCTGCCTCTGCGCCACGCTCTTCTCTTTCGAGGCTTGGGCCTTTTCCGCCGACACCTACATCACCCTGTCCGGCGCCACCTATGTCGTGCAGGGCACAACACAGGCCCTGACCCCGCTGAGCTACGACCCGCAGAGCGGTCAGTTCGTCCAAGAGTCCTACACCTGGTCTTCATCCAATGCCGCCGTGGCCACGGTCAGCAGCAGCGGCGTGGTCAGCGGCGTTTCCATCGGCAGAGCGACCATCACCGCCACGGGCGGACAGACGGGCAAAACGAAGAGCACCACGTTGACGGTCATTCCTACGGAACACAAACCGCTATTCAGCATCACCTTCCCGAACCGGGACGACCGTTCCTTCGGCAGCATGCAGCATTTCGCGCTCAGCCCGGACGGCAGCTATATCAGCGTCGTTTCGGTGATCAGTCAGGCCGGCCTGGTCGCGCCGGATACCTTGGAGGTGTTTTATGCCGCCACCGGCCAATACCTCGGCCGCGCCATCCTGACCTACAGCAGCGGGGCAAGTTACCACTATTACGGCAATGTCTCGCAACCGGTAGCCGTGCCTTTGAGCTTCAAGAACCGCATCTCGGTCGTCACCGCGATCGATCAAATCGCGGAACAGGTCGTCGTCGGCGCCGACCCGCGCGTCGCCATCACCTCGCCCGACGGCGCCTATGCGCTGGTCGCCAATTACGGCGACAAGACCACCACCCTGGTCGATCTCAAGGCACTGCGCGTCGTCGCGACACTACCCTACTATGGCTCGATCGGCTTCCACCCGGACGGCCAGCGCTTCTATGTCGCCAACGACTCCACCAGCACCAGCGACGCCGTGCTCTACCAGTTCTCGCTGCCGACCGGCCAATTGGTCAAGTCCGCGACGCTCGGCCGCTACAGCATGAACCTGACCATGCGCTTTTCTGCCGACGGCAAGCCAGTAGATCGGA
>JAJZTV010000003.1 GCA_021847385.1 Pseudomonadota bacterium
CGGCAGTTCGTCCATCGCATCGCACTGAGTTTTATGCTGCCCCGCTTCGATTACGGCAACGCCGTCCGGGTCACGCGCAACGTGCGCAACGACGGCACCTTCCCCGGCATGGCCACGGGCAATCTGTTGGTCCGGCGCGGCAGTATCGGCTATGTGATGAACGTCGGCACCTTCTTGCAGGATCAGCTCATCTACACCGTGCACTTCCTCGATCAGAACCGCATTGTCGGCTGCCGCGAAGAAGAGTTGATCGGTGCCGACGAGCCCTGGGTGCCGAGCCGGTTCGAGACCCGGGAAAAAGTCAGCGCCAGGATCGCGCTGTCGCTGCAAGGCGCAGTGGTGGTGCCGGCCGGTACCGTGGGCGAGGTGTTCAAGGTGCTGCGCGATCTACCGGACGGCATGCACTACCACGTGCACTTCCCCGGCCATGTCTTGCAGGTGCCGGAGAGCGTGCTCGATGCGGTGGAGCAGAAGACGGAGGCCGAGGATGACTGAGCCGAATGCGGTCGCCTACTTGATGCTCAAGACCGCGCAAAACCTCTATAGCCGCAATCCGCAGGAACTGAAGCCGGACGAGCAGGAGCGCGTGCTGCGCATGGCCGGCCGGCAATATGAGTTGGAAGAGCGCGTGCTGTCGGCAGCCGAAGCGGGCGAGGTGGTGGTGCCGGAGGCGACTTTGCAAGCCGCTCTGGCCGAGATTGCCGGGCGCTACCCGGATGAGGTCGACTTCCTCAACGATCTGAACGACAACGGACTATCGCGCCAGGGGTTCATCGCGGCGCTGGAGCGGGAGATGAAGGTCGATGCCATCATGGAAAAGGTGGCGACCCGCGCGGCCAAGGTGAGCGATATCGACGTCGAGCTGTACTACCACTACCACCCGGAACAGTTCCAGCGTCCGGAACTTCGCCGGGCCCGGCATATCCTGGTCACCATCAACGACGGCATCGCCGACAATACCCGTGACGCGGCGCGGGCACGCATCGACGCCATCGCCCAACGCCTGGCCAAGGAGCCCAAGCGCTTCGAGGAACAAGCGCTGAAACACTCGGAATGTCCGACTGCACTGCAAGGCGGCCTATTGGGCGATGCGCAACGCGGCCAGCTCTACCCCGAGTTGGACAAGGTGCTGTTCGACATGCAGCCGGGCCAGATCAGCGGTGTGATCGAAAGCGCACTCGGTTTTCACCTACTGCTCTGCGAGTCGGTTGCTCCGGCCGGTGCGATACCGATCGGCCAAGTACGCGATGCGGTGCGCAAGCTGCTCGAATCCCGGCGGAAGAAGATCTGCCAGAAGGCGTGGCTGTCCGCGCTGAATAAAGCGGCCGCCTAAACCCAGCGCCTCGAAGACGGGGCGGCTCCGGCACGCATCGAACCTGCGCCTCCCTTGTGATAGGTGGTTTTCTGCGTTGTCGAGGCGAACGACTAAAGACTTGCCGGCTGCGGCCGGCTATGCGGCACCCGCCGGGTGACATATTCGACCAGCTTGGCAAGGCTCTCGTCCATCGGCTCCGAAGCGGTATTTACCACCAGCTCCGGGGCCAGGGGTTCTTCATAGGGCGCGCCGATGCCGGTGAAATCGGATAGTTCGCCCGCTCGGGCCTTGCGATAAAGCCCCTTGGGGTCGCGCGCTTCGCAGGTCGCCAGATCGGCGGCGACATGGATTTCGTGAAAACCGACCCGTCTTGCCGCAACCCTGGCCGCTGCTCGATCCGATCGGTATGGCGAGATAAAGGCGGTGATACAGATCAGCCCGGCATCGGCAAAGAGGGCGGCGACCTCTCCGACGCGGCGAATATTTTCTGCACGGTCCTGCTGGCTGAATCCAAGATCGGCGTTAAGGCCATGACGAAGATTGTCGCCGTCGAGGGTGTAGCAGGCATAGCCAAGCGCCAGCAACCGCCCTTCCAGGCCCATGGCCAGGGTGGATTTGCCCGAGGCGGACAGACCGGTCAGCCAGATCACGGCCCCATCATGGCCGAAGCGTTGCCTGCGCTCAACGGCATCGATCAGGTGGGGAACCTCGGTGAGATGGAGTGGTTTGGGCATTGGGAGGGCGTGGCTGCTAAGTTGTATTGGCTATTGAATTTAACCGAAATGAAAGATTGATTGATCCTTCAAGCGATGATTTTCTAATATTTTGAGTGTGGTCACGAGACGGGTCATGTCGGTTTGGGTAAATGATCGATGGTAGGCAAGGGGATGCGCGTACGGCCGCCGACCTAAGCGATGCCGTGGTCGGCCATCCAGATGGCCATTGGGCTCTACCCCTCTTCCCCTGCGTCGGCCGATCGCGGGTCACTCCCGCGCCTTGTCCCGTTCGTCGAGAAACCGGCGCAACGCTTCGGGGTCGGCATCCATGATCAGGTCGAGGTTTTCGAGAATTTCATCGATGTCCCAATCCCACCAGGCGAGCCGAAGCATCAGTTCGACGGTGACCGGGTCGAAGCGATGGCGGATCACCCTGGCGGGATTGCCGGCTACGATCGCATAGGGATCGATATCCTTGGATACCATGCTGCCGGCGCCGACCACCGCACCGTGGCCGATGGTTACTCCCGAGAGGATGGTGCAGCCGAAGCCGAGCCAGACGTCGCTGCCGATAATGATCGGTCCTTTGGATCTTTTGGGCGGAGGCTGCCGCCGCTGGAAGAAATGAGGGAAGGGATAGGTGGAGCCGTAATCCGGCCGATGCTCGCCGCCCTTCAGGATGGAGACGTCCGTCGCAATGCTGCAGAAGCGGCCGATGACCAGTGGCGTGCGCTCGTCGTAATGCAAGATGCGAGGGGTGCCATAGGTATAGTCGCCGATCTCGCAATTCTCGATCTTCTTGATGTATTCCTGTCGATTGGTAAACAGCTTCTCGGCATCCGGCCTGACATGTTTCATCGATTCCCCAGCAATCTATCTAGTGATCTTTCGTCTGATTTCAGCGCGGCCCAAGCTGATAAAACAGGCAAGGTCAATAGTGACCGTTCAGCGACTGCCTTTTTGAAAGAAGGCCATCGATTTCTGTTTTTCACAGATTATTTTGATGGCGGCAAGATTGAGTTCTTTCGCATTTCGTACGATTTCCGTCACAAATTCCACCATCCCCTGATATTGCGGATAATCAGTGGCGAAATAGCCCATCGCCCAATCCTCGATGACGTAGTAGCCACCTGGTTTCAGAAAGGGCTGCAAGGTATTGAAACAGGTCCGAGTCTCAGCCAATTGGTGCGAGGCATCATCGATAATTACATCGAACGGCCCATGCAATTCGGCAAGCCCGCGTAGGCCGTCCGCGTCATTCTGATCGCACTGCGCAAGCGACACGCGGGAACTGGTTTCAATTTCCGGCAGCTTCAAGTCCAACCCAAGGATACGAGAATCCTTGTTTTGCAGGTAATCGTCCCAAAACAGGATCGATCCGCCCTTATTGACGCCAATCTCTAGCAAAGAGATTGGCCGATAAGTCAAAGGCGCCAAAATTCTTTTATATTCCTCCATAAAACCCAACTGGATTTTGTCGGTATCGAATTTGGTCGGAGTAAATGGGTTTTTCATGATGTCTGTTGGTCGATTGAAGTGTTATTGGCGCAGGTATCTAGCACCATCCCGGTTATGGCAAGCTAGGCAATATCGCCAGGCCGCCTAGTTTTTGTCGAAGAAGATCGTCTATCGTGTGCCGTCCTTCCCAGTATTGGCTGCGATTGCGGTGTTCCATGGCCTCGGCCAGGTCGGAGCCATGTTTTTCCGAGAAAAGCGACCGGTTGCGCGTCACATGATGCGTTTGCACCTGATCGTGCCGCCTGATCGACAGCGAGCCTCCCTTTGGCCCACCGTGTTTCACAAAGGTATCGGCCCGGACGACGATACCGGCGCCGGTGTCCGCCAGCCGTTTGTTCAGGTCCCGGTCCTCGTAGGTGCCATATTCGAAGGCAGGGTCGAAATAGCCCAGGCGTTCCAGGTCGGCCTTCCTGAAGGCTTGGCAAAAGCCGATGACATCGTAAAACGGCACCGCGATCAGTGTGCCGCCGACACGCTCCTGCAATAGCTTGTCGAATTGCTCTATCCGGCCTAGTTCCGCTGCGGAATAGTCTGCCAACTGGCGAAACAACCGGGTGTTTTGGAAGCTGAAAGCGTAATCGGTCAGGGGCGCCACGGTGCCGATGGCGAGGTCGGCCATCAGCGGCGAGACTAAGCGCGGAATAGCGCCGGCGGGGAAATAGACGTCGTCGTTGGCCATCACGATGACGCGGCCATCCGCAGACTGCATCAGGCGGTTATAGCTTGCCGAGAAGCCCAGGTTGTTGTCGTTCTCCAGATAACGGAATTCACCGAAGGCGTTCTGTAGCCGCTCTTGCCAACGCTGGATCATTTGCCGGGTTTCCGCGCGCAGCGGCGAGCCGTCATCGAGCAGCAGCAATTGAACGTGGGGGCCACCATTACGAAACAGGCTCGGGAAGAACAGATTCTCCACCACGGCGAGCGCTTCCGGGCCCGCGTTGTACATGGAGGTGACGAGGCTGACGGATTCCATCCGCACGTAGTGGCTTTCAGATTGCTGATTGGTCCAGTCAATCACTTCGGCTTGTTCGACAGGAAGTTATCGAAATCGGGATAGATGCAGCCGTCGTGGAAATGAGGCACATTCGGCAGCATCCGGCGCGGGTGGTGCCCAAGATACGCCTCGTCCTTGAGGAAGACGCAGACGTAGTCTTGCACCCAGGTGATTTCGCTGACGGTGGTGAAGTGCTCCAGCGCGATGCAGCGCAGACCGTTTCTCCGCCCCCATTTGGCCAGCGCGTTGCCGCTGTCCGGGAAGAAGCGATAGCAATCGACCGGGTAGCGATGGAAGACGAACTGGGCCGGCGCATCGAGATAGAACAACCCTTCCGGCTTGAGAACCCGCATGATCTCGAGGAACAGCAGCCAGAACATCTCGGCGTGCTCGAAGCAGGAGGTGCTGACCACCGCGTCGACCGAACCGTCGTCGAAGGGCAGGCGGTACGGATCGTCCAGCACGATATCCACGCCCTTGCCGGCCGACATGTCGACGCCGATGTAACGCGCCTGCGGCGGGCAGGCCTCGCGCAGCGAGCCATTGACGTCCATGGCGCCGATGTCGACGAGGCTGATCGCGCCCAACTGGGCGACATAGGTGTCGAAGAAACGCTTGCCGTTCTCCATCGCGGCGTCGTGCATTGCGTCTCCTAGGCAGGGTTCGGGTGGGTGGGGACTGTTCAGCGTGACGCCAGGTCGAGGTGCCTGCCGGCGAGCGCCGGCAGGCGCGCGAGCATCGGTGCGAAGCGTTGCTCCAGCATGAGCTGGGTCTGCCGTGCAATCTCGGGGTAAGTAGATACGTTCTGCGGCGAGTAGTCGATCTTCGCGTCGGGCGAGACATCGAGGAAGCGGAATATCTGTTCCATCCATAGCCCGGGCGCTGCGGCCAGTTCGGCCAGCGACAGGATAAAGAACCGGTTGCGGTCGTACAACGCGAAGTATCGCAGCAGTTGCTCGTCGTAGAGCGACGAGCGGAAGTACATGAAGTTCCAGAAATAGTGCGGGCAGTCCGCCAAAAAGGCCGGGTCGTCGAAACGCCGGTCTTCTGCGGCCAAGGCCTCTTCGAAGCTGGCGATGGTTTCGTAGCCGAGCATTCGCATGAAGCGGTAGAGCGAGTAGCTCCGCAAGGCCGGATTTCTGAGCACGACGATGAAACGGGCGTCCGGAAACAGCGTGTGGAGCACCGGCGGCGTTTCGGGGTTGCTGAAATAGACATGGGAGGCCTCGCCGACCGCCTTCTTCTCCGCGCCGCACGCGAACAAGCCGAAATATTCGATAGGGTTGTCGACCACCTGGAATTGCCGGCAAAAGAACGAAGGCTCCTTGACCGGCGACATATGGATCTCCGGGTGCTGGCGCAAATAGCTGTAAAGGCTGGTGGTGCCGCACTTGGCGGCGCCGAGGACGAAGAGGTTGGGCAGCCTCGGCCTGTTGGTTTTCATGTCATTGCACAGCTCGCCGGCTTGGCGATCCGCATTTACCATGTCGTCGATCATCGATGCTCTCAGAATCCGAAGAAGACATTGCGCCGGATGCGTAATGGATGGAGCTTCGCGATCTCCTGGTCCACACTGATGCGCCGAGCATAAACCGCATGTTTTCCGGAAATCAAGGACGATCGCCTTTTCTTCGGCTCAAGAGCCCGCGCTGTCTGCCGATACAGCGCAGGGGGGGCGTTGCGCAGTGGCTGCGATGTGTCTGCGCTATCATGCCGTGCAATCCGACCAAGAACACACGAGCCGCAAAAGGGGAATCTACTTGAATAGTCACTCGATCATCGGGCGCATCGTCCGTACAGTCATGGCTGCGCTGCTATTTTGTGCATTGCCTGCGCAAGCCGCCAAGGATTACATTGTCGCACCGGCGGGCGGAGACATTACGGGGGCGCAGCTCTCGGCCAAGCTGGCCGTGGGCAATGTGACCCTGCAAAGCAGCGACGGCGGCACGCCCGGCTCCGGCAACATCCTCATCAAGGATGTCGTTGCCTGGAGCGCCAACACCACGCTGACCCTTAAGGCCTCGAACAACGTTGTCGTCAACGGCAATATCGCCGCAAGCGGCAACACGGCCGGCCTGGCGATCAGCCCGGCCACGGCCAACGGCGGCGAAGCGCCGGCCCCGGCCGGCACCTATCGCCTGGCCGGCGCGGTCATTACCCTTTCCGGCAGCGGCCCGAGCCTGATCATCGCCGGCAGCGCTTATACCGTGATCAACGGCCTGGGCGCGGCGACGGATGCGACGAGCCCGCCTGTCGTGCCCAGCCTGCAGGGCGCGGCCGCAGCCGCCAACCTGGCCAAGAACTATGTGCTCGGCAGCGATATCGATGCCTCGGCCAGCTCGGCCTGGAACGACGGCGCGGGGTTCGTTCCGATCGGCGGCGGCGACCAGGCCAAGGTCAACGCCGATGCGCCCTTTGCCGGCAGGTTCGACGGTCTGGGCCATACGATTCGCAATCTGACGGTGAATGCGCCGGGCAAGAAGTGGGGCGGCCTGTTCGGCGCCACGGCAGCGAACGCACAAGTCCGCAATATGGGCCTAATCGATGCCAACGTCAGCGGGCTGCATCGCGTCGGCGGCCTGGTCGGCGAAAACAACGGCTCGCTCGATCAGTGCCATGTACGCGCCACCGTGGCCGGCACCAATAACGTTGGCGCCTTGGTGGGATACAACGCCCCCACAGGGGTTGTGGAAAAGAGCTATGCCTCCGGCAGCGTGACCGGCAACGGCCAGAATGCCGGCGGCCTGATCGGGGCGAATTCGGGGACGGCCCGCAACGGCTATTCGACGGCCGCCGTGGGCGGAACGGCTACCAACGCCGGCGGCCTGGTCGGCAACAACTTTGTCTTCAGCGGCAGCGCGCCGCTGATCGAGAACAGCTATGCCACCGGCGCGGTTTCGGGTACGGCGCCGGTCGGCGGCCTGGTCGGGGCCAACGGCGGCACGGTCAGCAATGGCTATTGGGATAGCCAAACATCCGGCCAGGCGGCGTCGGCCGGCGGCGGCAAGGGGCTGACCAGCGCGCAAATGAAGACCCAATCGAGTTTCGGCGGCTTCGACTTTTCCGGTACCTGGGTCATGGTGGACGGACTCACCCAGCCGATGCTCGCCCAGCAGAACTCGACCACGATCTACAACGTACTCGAATTGCAGTTGATGGCGGCGAACCTGGCGGCGAACTACACCCTCGGTGCCGACATCGACGCCTCGGCGACGGGCACGGGCAGCGGCATTTGGGGCAGCAGCGGGTTTGTCCCGATCGGCACTGCGACGGCGCCGTTTACCGGCAGCCTGGATGGCAAGGGGCATACCATCGGCAAGCTCACGATCAACCTGCCGGGGACCGATCATGTCGGCCTGTTCGGCTATACCGGCGCGTCTTCGGCCATTCGGAATGTCGGCCTGCGCGACAGCACGGTCACCGGACAGAACAGCGTGGGGGCCTTGGCGGGGCATAACGGCGGCAGCATCGGCAGCAGCAACGCCGAGCAGACCAATGTGACCGGCATGGGCAGCAATAGCAGCGGTAGTGGCGGCTTGGTCGGCACCAATGGCGGCAGCATCGGCAACAGCCATACCTCCGGCAGCGTGACCGGGATCGACGATGTCGGCGGTCTCGTCGGCGTCAACAGCGGCAGTATCGCCGCCGCCTATTCTTTGGCCACGGTCAGCAATGCGACGGGGCAGGCCGGCGGTTTGGTGGGGACCAACGACCAGGCGGCCAGCATCAGCGCCAGTTTCGCCACCGGGGTCGTCGGCGATGTCGGCATGACCGGGGAAATGGGCGGCCTGGTCGGGCTCAATCAGGGCAGCATCAGTTACAGCAATGCGCTGGGCCGCGCCGATTGCGGCACGGGTTCCTCCGGCGGCGGCCTGGTGGGCAACAACAGCGGCACCATCGCCAACAGCTATGCCACGGGCGGCGTGAGCGGGAAGGGCAGCAACGCCGGCGGCCTGGTCGGCAACAACTCGACCGCCACGGCCAGCATCGGCACCAGCTATGCGACGGGGAGCGTGGCCGGCAGCGGCAATGTCGGCGGCCTGGTGGGCAACAACGATGGCACGGTCAGCAACGGCTATTGGAACAGCGGCCTAAGCCACGACGGGATCGCTGCGGGCACGAAGACCGGGGCGACCGGGCTCAGCCCGGCGCAGATGCTGGCGTCGTCCAACTTCAGCGGTTTCACCATCACCACTACGCCGGGCGCACAGGGCTGGGTGGTGGTCAACACCGACGGCAGCCTGCAAACCGCGGCCAGTAACGCATCGGCCGCGACTTCGCCGATGCTGGCGACCGAATATGCCACCACCGTCACCAACGCGCATCAGTTGCAGTTGATGCTGATGAATCTAGGTGCGAGTTACCGTCTGGCTGCGAACGTGGCGGCGATAGGCACCGGCAATGGCAAGGAGGTGTGGGGCGGTCTCGGCTTCGTCCCGGTGGGTAGGACGAATGCGCCGTTCACCGGTGTCCTCGACGGCCAGGGCTATAGGATCAGCCATTATTTTATTAACCGCACGGATTCCAATGTCGGGCTTTTCGGTTACATCCAAAATGCGACGCTACAGAATTTAGGCCTGACATCTGGCAGGGTGATTGGGGGTGGCAATGTCGGCGGACTGGTCGGTTATAGCAAAGCGAGTCGGATCAATTACTGTTACGTCGATTCCTTTACCAGCGCCTCTGTTACCGATGTGCCTGGAAGAGGCGACACAATCGGCGGCCTGGTCGGAAACAACGATCAAGGCACGATAGCGAACTGCTTTGCAGAGGGTATCGCCTATGGACACGATTATGTTGGTGGGCTGGTAGGAATCAATGCGGGTGGGACCATTAGCAATAGCGCTGCAGCAACCAACACGAATGCAAGAAACTGGGTAGCCGGGGGTCTTGTTGCATACAATTCCGGGGGCACTATTGAAAACAGTGCCGCAACTGGAAACGTGATTGCCAAGATCAACTACCTGGGTGGGTTGGTGGCCCAAAATTACAACAATGGAAAAATCGTCAATAGCTATGCGGTAAATACCTTGTTTCATTCCGCGCGTGGCTATATGGGCATCGGTGGGCTGGTCGGCGACAATCGTGGGAGCGAAGTTGGCAACAGTTATTGGGATAAGACGACATCAGGACAATCCATTAGTGCCGGTGGCGCCGGTTTGACCGATGCTCAGATGCGGCAACAATCGAGTTTCTCCAGTTGGGATTTCGCCGACATTTGGTTGCCGCCGACCTCCAGCCATTATCCCGCGCTGCGCAACATGCCGGAAGGCTATGCGCCTTGAGCGTCGCATGCCCTTGGCTTAGGCAAAACAATCAATAGGGGAAAATCGTGAACGACTGCAAATGGTACGGGGTCGGTTGCCGGGTGGCGGCCATGGTATTGACGCTCGGAGCGGCCGGGTTGGCCCAGGCGGCCAACGACTATATCGTCGCGCCGAGCGGCGGCGACATCACCGGCGCCGCGCTGTCGGCCCAACTGGCACAAGGCAACGTCACGCTGCAAAGCAGCCAGGGTAAGCAGGTTGGTTCGGGCAACGTGATCGTCAACGACACCGTCAGCTGGAATACCGGCAGCACGCTGACGCTGATCGCCTCGAATAATGTCCAGATCAACGCCAATGTCGTTGCCAGTGGCAATGCGACGCTGACCATCAGCCCGAATACCGCCAACGGCAACGAACAGCCGAGTGGACAGGGCGCTTACGGCTTGGCCGGCGGCGCATCGATCACCCTTTCCGGGGCGACGCCGGCACTCAGCATCGCCGGCGCGAGCTATACCGTGATCAACCAGCTCGGCACGGCAGCGGATGCGACCACGGCGCCCGTCACGCCGACGCTGCAGGGCATGGCGGCAGCGGCCAATCTGACCGGTCGCTTCGCTCTCGGCAGCGATATCGACGCCGGGCCGGCATCGGCTTGGAACGGCGGCCAGGGCTTCAGCCCGATCGGCACTGAGACCGGCAAATTCACCGGCAACCTGGAGGGCCTGGGCCATGCCGTGCGCAATCTCGGCATCAATCGACCCTCGGCCTCGAATGTCGGGCTGTTCGGCTATACCTGGCAAGGGTTTGCGGTGCGCAACCTGCGGCTGCTGAATGTCGGCGTGAGCGGCGGCAATGGCGTCGGCGGCCTGGCCGGCACCAATGCCGGCGCGGTCGGCAATGTCCTGGTGACTGGCAATGTCGGCGGTGGTAGCTACGTCGGTCTGCTCGCCGGCTACAACCTCGGTCCGGTGCGTGCCGCCTTCGCCAAGGGCAATGTGTCGGGCAATACCGGGGTCGGCGGGCTGGTCGGCAATCACACTACCGTCAATGGTATCGGCCGGATCAGCGGCAGTTGCGCCATGGTCGCGGTGAGCGGCACCGGTAGCGAGCAGACTTTGATCGGCGGCCTGGTCGGCGACAACAACGGCGCGATCGACACCAGCTGCGCGACGGGCAGCGTCAGCGCCAGCACGGACAATAACAATGGCAGCGCCTGGGTGGGCGGCCTGGTCGGCCGCAACGGCAACGGCGACAACACCGACGGTTCCATCGACAACTGCTACGCCACCGGCAGCGTGCAAGGCTGGACCTACGTGGGCGGCCTGGTCGGCGGCTCGAACAGCGTCAATGCCATCAGCAACAGCTATGCCATGGGCAGCGTGGCAGGCCAGCTCAGCGTCGGCGGCCTGGTCGGCTATTACAAGTACATGTGGCCACTGACCGCCAACAACAGCTACTGGAACACCACGACCTCGGGCCAGGCCAACTCCGCCGGCGGCGGCACCGGGTTGACCAGCGCGCAGATGACCAGCGCCGCCAATTTCGCCGGGTTTGCCTTCACCGCCACGCCCGGGGCAGCCGGCTGGGTGATCGTCGATACCGATGGCAGCTTCAACAACGCGGCCGGCGCGGCGGGGGCGGCCTTCCCGATGCTGGCGACCGAATACTCGACCCTGATCTTTAATGCCCGCCAATTGCAACTGATGCAGTTGGCGCCGGCGGCCGGCTACGCGCTGGCCGACGATATCGACGCCGCGGCCACCGGCGGCAGCGGCGATGTCTGGGGCAGTTCGGGTTTTGTGCCGGTCGGCACCTTCACCGGGACCTTCGATGGCCGGGGCCACGTCATCCGCAAGCTCACGATCAATCGGCCGGCCGCGAGTTACACCGGCCTGTTCGGTACCGTCGGGGCGAATGCCGTCGTCGGCAACGTCGGGCTGAGCGGCGGCAGCGTGAGCGGCAACGTCAATGTCGGCGGTCTGGTGGGCTACCTGAACGGCGGCACGCTCAGCAACAGTTACTACGCGGGTAACGTCATCGGCGCCGGCAATGCCGTCGGTGGTCTGGTGGGGGCCAGTACCGGCAGCATCGGTGGCAGTTACGCCACGGGCAGCGTGCGCAGCCCCGGCAGCGACGTCGGCGGCCTGGTCGGCAACAACAGCACCAACAGCCGCATCGCCAATTGTTATGCGACGAACAGCGTGAGCGGTGGTCCCGTCAACGTCGGCGGGCTGGTCGGTGGCAATTATGTGGGCGCATCGATTGTCGGCAGCTATGCCGCGGGCAGTGTCACCGGCACCGGCAATACCGTGGGCGGACTGGTCGGCGGGAATCTAGGCAATGTCGGCAATAGCTACTGGAATATCACAAGCTCGGGGCAAAGCATTTCTGCGGGCGGTGGCGGCTTGAGCAGCGAGCAGATGCAGACCGTCAAGAGTTTCCTCGGTTTTGATTTCACGACACCGGTATGGGTGATCGTGGACGGCGACGGCACGCTGAACAATGCCAACGGGGCGGAGGGCGCCACCTATCCGGTACTGGCCGGCGAATACGCCACCTCGATCGGCAATGCCCATCAGCTGCAGCTGATGGCGATGAACCCGGCCGCCGCCTACACGCTGAACGCGGATGTCGATGCCGGCGGCACGGCGGGTGTCGGCGATGTCTGGGGCAAGGCGGGCTTCGCGCCGGTCGGCGGTTACTCGGTGCCGTTTTCCGGCCGCTTCGACGGGCAGGGGCACGGCATAGTCAACCTGACCATCGCCCAGCGCAAGGTCAACCGCGCCGGCCTGTTCGGCGTGATCGGCACGGCCGCCACGGTCCGGAATACGGCACTCAACGGCGGCGCGGTGAACGGCTTCGGCAGTAGCGGCGCATTGGCCGGCATCAATAACGGCAGCGTGACGAATTGCAGCAGTTCCGTCGCGGTGAAAAGCAGCCGGGGCGGTTTCTACGGCGGTCTGATCGGCAGCAACAACGGCACGGTCGGCGCCAGCCAGGCCAGCGGCAACGTCAGCGGCACCGGCGGCTTCGGCGGCGGCTTGGTCGGCATGAACGGCGGTACCGTCAGCAGTTGCAGCGCGACCGGCACGGTGAACGTGCAGAACGGCTATTCCGGGCCGCTGGTCGGCTACAACAATGGCACGATCAACTGAAGCCGGTTTCGGCACTATTGCGATGGGGCGAGAGAGCAGTTGAAAACCCTGCACGTCATGCTCGAAGTCGCCAGCGGGCTGTCGGTCTATGTCCGCACGCTGGCTCAGGCCTTGGCGAGCGCAGACCACCCTAACCACATCCTGTCCATCCGCCTGGAG
Organism: Pseudomonadota bacterium; assembly: GCA_021847385.1. GTDB lineage: Bacteria > Pseudomonadota > Gammaproteobacteria > Burkholderiales > Thiobacillaceae > Sulfuritortus. Next base: position 13,125 of record JAJZTV010000003.1, read on the forward strand.
GCGCACGGCTTGGCCGCCGGCCAGCCAGGTCTTCATGAGGTGGCGTCGGCGGGCATTGCGCACCATCGCCTGTCCGGCATTGCGGCCGATGCGACCGATCCCCGCTTCCTGTGCAGCGAACCGCGCACCGAGGCGCTGTTCACTGCTTTCCTCGACCGGCTTCGGCCCGATGTCGTGCATTTTCACTCCCTCAGCGGCATGCCGGCCTCACTGGTGCAGACCGCCCATATCCTCGGCTACCCCACCGTGCTGACTCTGCACGACGTCTGCGCCTTGTGCCGACCTTACCGCTTTTTTATTCGCGACGACGGCCGGGAATGCGCCGGCCCCTTGAACGGCCATGCCTGCATCGCCTGCAATCCGGGGCTCGACCCAACTTGGCTGTTGGAGCGGTTTCGCTATGCGCGCGAGGTGGCCGGCCAGTGTTGCGATGCCGTGGTCGCCGTGTCGGACTACATCCGGGATGCGCATGCCTTGTATGGCTACGGCGACGCGATACAAGTGATCCGGCACGGCATTGCCCTGCCGAGCCCCGATCGGCCGCGCCGCATCGAGCGGCCGCCGCGCTTATTGTTTGTCGGCGGCCTGCAACCGCAGAAGGGCCTGCACGTGCTGTTGGAGGCGCTGCGCGGCATCCCACCCGATCACTACCGGCTCGATGTCTATGGCGGCGGCAGCCATCACCAGTTCGATGCGATGATCCGGCCGCACTTCCCCGATCTGCCCATGCGCTATCGCGACCGCTACCCGACCGAGGCGGTGGCCGCAGTCATGGACAGCCACGATCTGCTGATCGTCCCGGCCTTGGGCGGGGAGGCCGCGGGCATGGTATTGCAGGAGGCGCGCGCCCGTTGTCTGCCGGTGATCTGTTCCGATGCCGGCGGCCTGCCGGAGTATGTGCGGGAGGGCGAAACGGGCTGGCTTTATCCCAGACACGATGCCGCGTCCCTCGGCCGGCTGTTACAGGCACGGCTCGACCGGCCCGATGAGTTGCAGGACGCGGCCGACGCCATGTTCCGCAGTCCGGCTCGCCGTTTCGCCGATGTCGTGGAGGACTACCGCGGCCTCTATGCCGAGGTGGGCCGCGTCGCCAAGAAACGGATTCACCGGCGCGCGGATTCGGCGTCTGACCTCGTGCCGCATGAGGCGATGCGGTTCTCGCCCGCGCGCCATGTCCAGACTAACATGACCAGGATTGTCGCCGAATTGCAGCGGCGGGGCGCGACCGAGGTCTGGCTGTTCGGCACCGGCATCGTGGCTGACCTGGTGGACCCCGGCCTCGGCGCGGCCAAGATCGCGGTGCTCGGTTATTTCGACAACGATCCCGCCCGCCAGGGCGGCCAGCGCCTGGGGCGGCCGATTTGCCCGCCCCGCGCGGCGGACGGCCATGCCATAATCATCGCTGCTTCGAGCCATGCGCAAATCGCGCCCCAATTGCAGGACTTGGGCTTTGCGCCGGAGGACATCCTGCTGGCCTATCCCTGAGGACGCGACCGATGCGGTTCGTCCCGCTTGGCCGGCTCGCCATTCCGAAACCTTGATCGCGTACCGATGCATACATACTGGAATCTGCTGATCGACCCTATTGTTCAGGCATTGCGCCCTACTCGTGTCGTCGAGATTGGTGCCTTGCACGGTGATAACACCCGCAACCTTCTGGCGGCCCTGCCGGCGGACGGCGTGCTGCATGTGATCGACCCGGACCCGACGACGGATATCGCCGCGCTGGATGCCCGCATCCGCTTGCATCGCGACCTGAGTCTGCAGGCGCTGCCGACCCTGCCGGCCTTCGATCTCGGTATCATCGACGGCGACCACAATTGGTATACGGTGCGCAACGAGCTGCGCCTGATCGAGGCATTGCATGCCGGCCGGCCCGAGGCCTTTCCGGTGCTGATCTTCCACGACACCGGATGGCCTTATGGCCGGCGCGACAACTACTGGAACCCCGAGGCGATTCCGGCCGACTATCGGCACCCTTATGCTCAGGCCGGCCTGCTGCCTGGCCAGACCGAGCCGTCGGCCGGCGCCGGCCTCAACCAGTCCTTGCATAATGCCGTGCGCGAAGGCGGGGAACGCAACGGCGTGCTGACCGCGATCGAGGATTTCATCGCCGACAGCGATCAGGCCTTCGTCTTCCGCACCTTGCCGGTCAATTTCGGCTATGGATTTCTGATCAGCGAGACCCGTGCCCGTCGCCAGCCGGAAGTGCTGGCCGCGCTGAATGCCTTGTTTTCAGCCGAAGGCCTGGCACCCATACTGGAACGGCTGGAAGCCGCGCGGGTCACCATGCAGACGCAGCAGCAGGCGCTGGCGTCGCGCCTATTCAGCCTGCGCCAGCGCAACGAGCGACTGGGCATGGGCCGCTTCAGCCATGCTGTCCCGCCCGCTGCCGGGCCGGTCAAACTCTCGGTCATCGTCGTGGTCTACAACATGCGGCGCGAGGCGCTGCGCAGCCTGCACTCGCTGACCCGCGCCTACCAGCACTCCATCGAGGACCTGAATTACGAGGTCATCGTGGTCGACAACGGCTCCAGCGAGCCGCTGGCACCGGAGACGGTGACGGCCTTCGGCGATGAGTTCCACTACCACTACCTGGCCGATGCCAGCCCGTCGCCCGCGGCGGCCCTCAATTACGGGGCGAGCCGGGCACGCGGCGAATTCCTCTGCCTGATGGTGGATGGTGCCCATATCCTGACGCCGGGTGTCCTGCACTATGCCCAGCAGGCCTTCCGGCAGTTCGACGAGCCCGTCGTGGCTGTGCACTATTGGTATCTCGGGCCGGGGCAACAGCCTGTTACAACCATGCATGGCTACAGCCAGGCTGAGGAGGACGCGCTGTTGATGCAAATACAATGGCCGAGCAATGGATATGAACTGTTCATGATCGGGGAGGAAATCGGTGCTCAACGAAATGTCTGGTTATCTCCCCTGTTTGAGAGCAACTGCCTGTTCCTGCGCCGGCGCGTGTTCGAGGCCATCGGCGGTGCCGATGAGCGATTCAATATGCCGGGAGGCGGTTTCCTCAACGCGGATATTTTGCGTGAGGCGGTGGAATATGGCGGCACTCAACTTGTGGTGCCACTCGGCGAGGCCACGTTCCATCAAGTGCATGGCGGTACGACCACCAATGCGAAGCCAGAAGAAGTCGAACACTTAGTCCGTCGGTACAGGCAGCAATACCGAGAGATTCGGGGCGAGGACCATGCCCTTGCCCGAGCGCGCATCCAATATCTCGGTCACCTGCCTGCTGAGTCTCGGCGCGCGGGGCGCCTGGTCGAGCCGCTCAGGGCCCGGTATAACCCCAAACCTGAAACGATATGAGCAGACTGCCCAGATGGGCCGCCACTTGCCATTGAACAATCCGGATAGGCAATACGCTGAGGAGCGATGGATCATCGGGTAATCGCGGCCGATGTCGAGGCCATCCTGGCTTATCCCTTGGCCTGGTACCACTTTGCCGGCCGGCAGGTGCTGCTGACCGGGGTCACCGGCATGATCGGCGGTTATCTGCTCGAAACGTTCGCGGCGCTCCGCGCGAGCCGTGACCACGCGCCTGCCCGGATTTACGCGCTGGCCAGGGACCGGCAAAAGCTGGATGCGCGCCACGGCCACTTGTTTGGGCGGGACGACATCGTTTTCCTGGCGCAGGATGTCGCCGACCCCATCGCCAATATCGCCAAGCTCGATTACATCGTGCACGCGGCCAGTCCGGCCAGTCCGAAACACTACCTGGCCGACCCGGTCGGCACAATCCGCGCGAACGTCGCCGGCACGGAGCGTTTGCTGGAACTGGCGCGAAGCCGCGGCGCACGCCTGCTCTATCTGAGCAGCGGCACCGTCTACGGCAATGCCGGCGCGGACGAGGGCCCCATCGCCGAGGACCGCTTCGGCCCCTACGACCCCTTGGACGCGCGGGCCGGTTACACCGAAAGCAAGCGCTTGGCCGAAACGCTCTGCGCCAGCTATGCGCGCCAGCATGGGGTGGAAACGGTGATCGCCCGGCTGTCCCACACCTACGGTCCCGGCGCCGATCTCGCGGACGGACGCGTGTTCAGCGATTTCATCGCCGATGCGCTCGCCGGCCGGCCGATCACCCTGCTGGGCAACGGCAGCGACAGCCGACCCTTTCTTTATCTAGCCGATGCCATCCAGGCGCTGTTGCTGCTCCTGCTCGAGGGCCGGCCGGGCCAGGCCTATAACGTCGGTGCCGAGAGAGAAACGAGCGTGCAGGAGCTGGCCGAGATTATCGCTCGGCTGGCTGGCGGGCCGGCTTATCCCGTCGCGCGGCAATCGGCCTCGCCTGTTGTGCCCGCCGCACCGCGCAAGGCGGGGCATTTCAATATCGACAAATTGAAAGCATTGGGTTGGCGCCCCAGCACCGCGCCTGAAGTGGGGTTCCGGCGCATGTTGGACTATTACCGCGGCGAGAGCGATTGAGATCATGCGGCAGCGAAACTGCCCGGCATGCCTGGGCGCACAACAAGTATCGCTGCATCGTCAGTCTTTTGTCAGGCCGGGCCTCGATCAGTCCATCTCGTATGATGTCGTGGCCTGCCCAGACTGTGGCTGTGCCTATGCCACCAATCTGCCGGATGTCACGGCGAGCGCCGACTACTACGCCGGGGCCAGTCACCACCTGCATGCCGCCGGTTTGCCCCAAGGGTTGGCCGAGATACATGAGCAATTTTTTACGCATATTACTCAGCATGCGCGAGAGATCGAGACGGGCTCGGCGATCATCGACATCGGCGCTGGCGCCGGCCACTTTTTGCATCGCTTCCAAGTCCGCGGCTTCACCGACCTGACCGGCCTAGATGCCGCGCGCGCGGCCGGCGCCGAGGCCGCCCGACTCTATGGCATCCCCGTGCTGTCCACCGATATTGCGGAATTTGTCCCCGTTCGCGAATATGATCTCGCCTGCCTATGCGGTGTGCTCGAACATCTGGCCGAACCCGGCCGTGTGTTGGAGGCGGTAGCCCGCCGGTTAAGGCCGGACGGCTTGTTGTTCGTCGCCGTGCCGGATGCCGACCAATTCAGCAAGGGGGAACGCATCGAGCCCTTCCAGGAATTCGCGCTGGAGCATATCAATTTCTTTTCGCGGGCCAGCCTGGACCGGCTGCTCGGCCGCCACGGCCTGATTCCAGTCTCATACGAAAGCCGTTACAACGGGTTCTACCGGAACCACACCCTCATGGGGCTGTACCGCAAACAAGCACAGTACGATGGGCATGCGCCCTCCTTTTCGAGTTGGCAAGCGCTGCAGGATTACATTGCGTATTCTCGGCGGCGCCTCACTGAGTTGGAGGCACGGCTGCGGACCCAGATCGATTCGGGCGAGCCCATCGTGGTCTGGGGGGTGGGGGAATTGACCATGCGCCTGTTGGCGACGTCCCGGCTGCGCGAAGCTAATATTGTCGGTTTCGTCGACAGCCATCCCCGTTTTCATGGCAAGCGCCTGCTCGGCATCCCGGTGCATGCGCCGGAGTGGCTGAGTGGGCAAGGCGACGTGACTGTGTGGGTAATGAGCTATGTCTATGCCGGCGAGATTCGTGCCCAAGCCAGCCACTTGCTGTCGGCCTCAAGCCGGGTGTTCACCTTGCCGGACGGTTGAAAGCTCGACAGGTCGCTACCAGCGCCAGACTCGAACTGGTTAGTAGAGATGCTCCGCCACCTGCCGGAAGTTCTCCGGGCTAATGCCATAAAACTTCATGAAGGCGCCATCGGAGTCGGCATTGCGCCGCTGTGGCGTGGACCAGGCATTTTCGATGACTTTGCGTGGGGACGGGGCGCGCTGGCCGGTCACCTCGTCGCGGCGTGCCTGGGTGAGCCGGATAAACTCCTCGATCATGCCGACATAGAAATAATTCAGTTGATTGGTCGGACGGATATATTTGGCTACCGTGGCCTTGGCGCGTTCTAGGTGGTCCGGTTCTTCCACCAAGGCGACACCGGGCGTGTTGAGCAGTTTTCCGCCTTCTTTTTTCCAATCGCAATAGGCGCTGGAGACAAGGATTACCGGGCAGCCACAGCGTAGCGCCTCTTCGATGAGAGCAGTGTGCTCATAGCAATATAGGGCCTCGGTCTGTCTCAATACCGCAGCCAATTCTTCTCGCTTCAATGGGCGCTCCAGGCCGAGGCTGGTACCGCGGAGCTTCATCTCGGGGTCGACCTCGCCGCCTAGAATTTGCAGTTTGTTGGCGTAGTAGCAAATGCCCTGGCGCTTGTGATTATGAGGGTTGTCTTCGTTGTTGAATATTGCCGGGTCGGTGACCGGAACCGTCAGCTGCGCCGTGCATCCTTGCATGTCGGCCGGAACGACCCAGTCCATGAAATGAAAAAACAGGTCCTTGGCATCGTAATCGGTGGCGCCGGTGAAATGCCCCGGTTTGTGCAGCAACCAGCGTGCGACGACAGGTAGCCGAATGGGGTTGCCCGACACCACCTCTGGATAGACCGCGATAGGAACTCGACCAGTCAGGTAGTGCTTGGCGAGGGTATTGCTGTCGAGCAGCGGCGTTCTCAATTGCGGCGGGACCACCTGGGAATTGGTGATGTAGGCCTCTTGCCCGAGACAGTTCAACATATGGCAGAGGATATACAGGGCGCGGTTGCCTGCGGATGTGTCTCGGTAATTGTAGGCGTAGATGTAATAGGGGCCCGATTTCGTGGAGAAGAAATCCAGGTCTTCAGGCTTGGACGGCATGATGCGTTATTTTGTGCATTTCGATAGTCAAAATGATGCCGAATGGTAAGGCGAATCCATCGGCATGCCTAGGCCTCTCCTCGCAGTTGCCTGGCCCAGGCATAAAGTCGGGAGTCCAGTTCGGTCAATCGCGCGATTTGTTGCAATGTCGTGGACGAGATGTCTTTTCTGGTCGGTCTGCCCGGGTTCGATAACTCCCTCGGCGCTGGCTTGTTCGTGGCCCAGCCCAAGGCGGCCCCAATATTTCGGTAGTCTGTTTCCAGCGTTTCGGTGAAGCCGACATAGGAAAAGCGGCGCAGATTGTCGATCGCTTGACCCAGGATTGCATCCCTATCGTATGGCGGTTTTTCCCAGCCGATGGAGAGCAGCCTGGCTTGATGGTTCCAAATGCTTTCACATATCGCCGGGTCGCCTTCGCATCCTCGCCCGACGAACTCCTCTAGGTCATAGATCTGGGCGAGGCGATAGACCTCATATGCATTGGCATCGGCATGGCGGGCGAAATGATAGAAGGACAGCACGCGCTCGATTGGATCTCGGAGAAACGTAAAACTGAAACGGTCCGTCATGAACTTGGCGGCGAAGGCATAGCCGAAATGACCGGAGATAAATGCGCTACCCTCGATCTGACGGCTACCTTTTTCCAAAAAATCCGCGTGGCTGATTATTTCCGAGGGGGGCAGGTTCTCTCGGGCTGCTTTGACGATCGATGTGCCGGCCGTCTTGGGGATATGCAAGAACAGAGCCTTTGGGGCAGGCATGACAGGCGTGCGTGGCCGAACTTCGCTGGAATGGGGTTTGATGTACCGCATCGTTCAAAACCAGTCCGCCGCGGCAACGATGTCCAAGTTCAGGCCGGGCTGCAGCAACTGGTCCGGCAGTTCCCGGCCGAGCGGCGTGAACACGACCAGGTGGGATTGCAAAACGGTCGCGTCCAGCCGGCTCGGGCAGGTGATGATGTGCCGCCCATAACGCTGGCCCTGCAGGGCCGGGTTCATGTCCGCCAGATAACCGATCCGGTCTACCAGGTGCGGATAGATGAGTTTGCCGACAAGACCCATGCCCCAGATCAAGATGGGCTTGTCGCTAAAATGTGATTTCTGAATGAGCGACAACAAGCGCTCAAGCGCATGCGCGGCCGGCAGCGAGGTCCCTTCGCTGCCACCGAACCGGATGTCGATCCGGCCGGGCAGGCGGGCCATGAACGCGTTTTCCGGCCGGTCGCGTGCGGTGCCGGAAATGGCCGGGCCGGCTGCATGCAGTTGCGCGACGATGGCGTGCAGCGGGTGGTCGGCCATGAAGATCGGGCCTAGAAACTCGGCCAGCGCGTGCGTCTTGAATTCGTGGCCGAGGCCGAATCTGCCGTGCCATCGGGCGAGTTCCGCCACCCTGGCGAGAATGCCTGCTTGTATCCGCTCGCGTATCCCGGCCCTGTCTTGACACGGTGGCGCGACGACCGGTTCCCCGGCAGCCGAGTAGCCTAGGCAACTGCCGTCGCCGGCCTGGCAGATGGACTCGATCACGTCGTTGGCCTGCTGAAACAGTTTCTCCAGCGGGTTCTGCCGGCTGGCGTCATGGGCATAGCCGTCGTGCACGACGATGGGGCCGGCGGCCAGTTCCCGGGTGTAGCCGAGCAGCGCGCAATGTACCTCCGGGAAATCGGGCTGCCCGCCCAGCGCTTCGTGTAGGTTGTGGGCTATCCGGTAACGCCAACCGATGTCGACCAGCAACACCCGTTTCGCGCCGAGCATGCCGATCCGGCGCAAATACGCCAGCAAGCGTTCGCGCTTGGTGAACAGGTCTTCGGCGATGGCGGCGCGAAGGGGGCCAGGCCTGGTCAGGCAGGCATTGAGCCGGGCTTGGCTATCCAGATCGGCCGAGGCGAAATCCGCCTCGGTGAAACCCGCCGCCAGCAGGATGCCGCGATACTTGGCCAGATCGAGGCCGAGCGACTCGAACAGCGAGAGCAAGGCGCTGTGGCCGGCTATCAGGGTGGAGTAGCGCAGAGCCTCGCCCAGCGCCTCATCGCTTAGCGGGCAGGCAGTGCTGGCGCGGCTCAGGTGGGCATAAACGACCTTGCGCTGAATCGATTGGGTATCGCCGATGCCCGCGTGCGCGACGAAAGAGTCAAAGGCCTGTTGCAACAGATGGCCGTCCCGCGCGACGAACAGGATTCGGTCGTAGTCGTGGCGCCGGTCGAGTTCATGGACGCGCAGCGCGAACAGCCCGAGCAGCAGGCCGAGATGGTCCCGGCCCAGGCGGAAGGCAGGGTCGGGGTCAAGTTGCCTGGGCTGGTCGAATTGGAGGTGATGCGGCGAACCGGTCAGCGCCGCCAGCTCGTAGGCCCGCCCGGTAGCCAAGGCCTGACGTTTCACTGCGGCGTGCTGCAGCAGTATGGCCTCGATGCCCGCGGCCCTGGCCGATACATAGTCGGCCATCGGGTCGTCGCCGATGTGGATCAGCCCGTTCGGCTCGATGCCTTCCTGCTCGCACAGATAGGTGAAGATCGAGCCGGAGCGCTTGTTGCGGCCGGCCTCGCAAGATAGGTAGATGGCATCGAAATAGCGCGCCAGGCCGAGCGCCGACAACAGACCGCCCATGGCCTCGCGGTCGATCGGCGTGTCGGACACCGCGATCACACGGTGTCCCCTCTGTCCCAAGGCCGAGAGGAATTCATGCGCACCTGCTATGGCGCGGCAGTGTCGTCCTTCCTGCTCGATATAGTGGCGGTAGGTTGTGTCGGCAAGTCGGGCTCGGTCGCTTGCCGGCAGGCCGGGGCCGAGACGGTCGATGGTCTTGGCGATGGCCTCGCGCAATTGGTATTCGCCACCGTGGCCGGCATCGTGCGCTGCCGAGATGCAGTCGTCGATGCTTTGCCGGAAGGTCTGGCGGATCTCCGCCGTGGCCTTGTCCAGATGCAGTCGCAACAGTTGCAGGCGGATGAATTCAGCGCACTTGATTTCCAGCACGGGTGTCGCCTCGACGTCGCGCTGGATCAAAGTGTCGAACAGGTCGCAGAGTACGATGCGTTGTGTCGCGCCGGCCAGTCGCTCCGACACCTCGGCGAATCCGGGCACGGCCTCCGGATGGGGCTGCCAGTCCGGATCGGGTAGCGCAGGCTCCTGCCAGCCGAGCAGGGCGCGGGCCGCGAGGTACTGGCTGGCGCTATCGATCGGTTCCGACATGGCGGGCATCACCATGGCTCAGGCCGCGAGCGGATGAAGCTCGCGGCCAACTGGTGCGGGCGATGCACGTGCAGCCAGTGCGCCGGGGCATCCGGAAACTCGCCGTAGCCCCAGCGCGCTGCGACGAACGGCATGGCATTGGCATCGGTCGCCCAGCCGTCCTCGGCCTTGTCGCCGATGTAGGCAGCGCGTGCTGGCTCGATCGCAAGGTGCCGCAGGATCGCGCCCAGCATCGTGGCCTTGTCGTGCAATTTCGGTTCAAAGCGGTCGAGTGCCCACACCGAGTCGAACAGGCTGGCCCAGCCCAGGTGCTCGAGGATCAGCATGGTCGGCCGGATGCGTTTGTTTGTCGCCAACAATAGGCCGAAACCCGCGTCCTTCAATTCAGCCAGGACCTCGGCGACGCCGGCATAGGCCAGGGTTGCGCGATAACCTTCGCTGTCGTAGCGCGTCTTGAACGCCTCGATCATTCCGGCGATGGCTCTCTCGTCGTCGATGCCGCTCAGCGTTCTCATGGTCTGTGCCAGCGGCGGGCCGATCAAGCCTTCTTCCAGTGGCACTTGAGGCGCCAAACCGGCCTCTTCCAGGACCCGGGCGAAGCAGGCGAGGATGCTGGGGGCGGAATCGATCAGCGTTCCGTCGAAATCGAAAATCAGGTGGCTGCAATGGATCGGGGACATGATTCAGTCGAGTTCCAATATCTCGTCCAGGCCCACCAGCCTGGCTGTGCCGGCTCGCAGGCGCTTGGCGATCGCCTCCTTATGGCGCAGGCTGCCGATCAGGATGGGCAAACCGGCAAACCGAGCCGGGTCGTAGGCTTGGATCGCCTGCGCCTCGGTGACCTGTTCGCCCAGCCGTTCGGGGTCGGAGTCGACCAGGGCCACAACCGGCAGGCGGTCAAGGATCGGCAGCAGGCAGTTTCTGAAATCGCCGCCGATACCGTAAATGACGAAGGGCCCGGGCAACAAGCGATTGATGCGGGCGAGCAGGCGCTCGCTCTTTTCCTCGGTGTTCAATTCGGGCCGTGCCACGACGCGCAAACTGTCCGGATAGACTGGCGACTCGTAGTGTCCGCGCGAGAGCGATTCGATGATGAATCCCGCGTGTGCGAGCAAGGCCGAGAGTGAGGTGGCCGTGAAGAAGTGGCGGTGCTCGGGGTGGCTGTCCCAATCGCGCAGCGGATGGCCGGCGCCATGGGGCACCTCGATCAGCATCGTGCCCGAGGCGGCCAGCAGTCGGCGCCAATGGCCAAGCTCGGACCGGATGTCGGCGATGTGCTCCAGCACGTGAAACGCGAGCAATAGATCAAAGCCTCCCGTCGCGAGTTTGTCCGCCGGCTGGGTGAACACGGCATCGAGCCGGGTCGCGGCCAGCTCGGCATCGCGCGAAATCTCCAGGCCCGCGTAGTCGACGTCGGCCAGCGCCTTCACCCGCGCGCCGAAACCGCCCTCGGCACAGCCCACTTCCAGAATCCGGGGCCGTCCGCATAGCATGGGTTCGACCGTGGACAGTCGATCCTCGAATTTGCGCTGCAGCAGGTCGGCTGGCACGGCATTGCGGCCGGCCAGCGCCGTGTAGTCGATCGCCCCGCCGTTTGCGTGAGGCGAGCGCCAGCAGTGGCCACAGCGCGGGCAGGCGTAGTGCGGCTCGGGCCGATCGTGTGCCGTGGCCGAGCCGGATGTGCAGCAGGGGCACACCATCATTGCTCTAGACCTCTTGCTTTCAAAGAGGCCGGCAGCAGGCCGAGCGGCATCTCTGCGCGCAGCCGTTCGATCGGCAGCAGCGGCGACATGTCCTCCAACGGCAGGGAAATCAGGCTGCCATCGGGTTGCGGAATCGCTGCGACCTTCGGCCACAGGCTTTCGTCCGGCATCAGCATGACCTCGCAGATGAACGGGCCGGTCTCGGCCAATGCCCGGCGCACGCCGGCGCGCAGGTCGGCGGCATCGTCGATGCGCATGGCCGGGATGCCGTAAGCGCGGGCCAGCGCTTGCAGGTCCGGCAGTTCGAGTCCGGCCTCCGGCCCGGTGGCGACGAGGCGGCCCTGGAAGTAATTGCGCTGGGTGTTGCGGATGGAGGCGTAGCCTCGGTTGTTCATCAGGAACAGCACGATGGGTAGCTTGAGCCCGCGCAGCGTGGCCAGTTCCTGGATGTTCAGTTGCAGGCTGCCGTCGCTTTCAATCGCCACCATGGCTTGGCGGCCGTTGGCCAGGCAGGCACCGATGGCCGCCGGCAGGCCGTAGCCCATGGCGCCCAGGCCCGAGGTCAGGAAGACGCGCTGCCCTGGCTTGTTGCGGAAGGCCATGTAGAACGCCTCCACGCCCAGGCCGGAGCTGCCGGTGACGATCAGGCGGTGCTCGCCGACCTCGTCCGACAACGCGTCGGTGAAATGATAGTGGCTGATCGCGCCGGCGGCGGGCAGGGGCGCGCCGTCCAGTGCCGGGTAGCGTCGCTTCCAATCCTGGCAGCGGCCCAGCCAGTCTGCCCGGTTTCGGCTGTGGGCAGCGGCCTGGGCAAGCAGGGCGGCGATGGTCGCCCCGGCGTCCGCCTCGATCGGCAGGTCGATGGCCAGGCCGGGTTTCGCCAGCTCGTGCGCATCGACATCGACCACCACTTTTTTCGCGGCACGGGCGAAACCGCTTGGATTGTAGGCGGTCAGCACCTTGTCCAGGCGGCAGCCGATGGCGATCAGCAGGTCGCAATTCTGCACGGCGAAATTGGGTGCGCGCAGGGCCACGGCGCCGGGCTTGCCGACAGACAAAGGGTGGCCGTGCGGGATCAGGTCCATGGCATTCCAGGTCGTTGCGACCGGGACAGCCAATGCCTCGTAGAGCCGTTTGAAATTGTCGGCGGCACCGGCCAGGCGGATGCCGTGGCCGGCCAATATCAGCGGCCGTTCCGCGTGGTCCAACAGCTCGAACAGGCGCGCGATCTGGCCGCCCTCGGCTTGCGGCGAGGCCGGTTGCATGTCCGGGATATACGGCGGCAGCGCGTCCGGGTGGATCAGGCTGGCTTGCACGTCCAGCGGCACGTCCAGCCAAACCGGGCCTTGGCGCCCGGTGCGGGCCAGGGCCAGGGCCTTTTCCATCTGATAGCGTACCTGCAGGGGATCGTCCACGGTCACCGCGTACTTGGTGATCGGCCGCACCAGCGCGACGATGTCCACCTCCTGCACCCCCATCTGGCGCACGCCGCTGTCGCCCAGCCGGTCCGCGCGTTTGACCTGGCCGGAGACGACGAGCAGGGGCACCGATTCGATCCAGGCCCCGGCCACCGCGGTGATCGCATTGGTCGCGCCGGGGCCGGTGGTGACCAGGGCCACGCCCAGATTTCCGTTGACCCGGGCATAGGCCTCGGCCGCGATCGCGCAGGCCTGCTCGTGGTGATTGGCGACGAAGTCGAGGTCGGGGTTCTGGCCCAGCGCATCGACCAGGTGCATGGCGCCGCCGCCGGGCAGCACGAAGACATGGCGCACACCTTCGGCGGCGATGCGCGCCATGATGTAGTCGGCCACGCGCACCGGGTCGCTCATCCTTGCAGCCATTGGGTGAGCAGGGTCTTGCGCTGCTGGTTGCGCTGGATCGCCTCATCCGTGTAGTAGGAGTCGTCCTGGTAATGGGTCGACGAGATCTCCTCGAACACGGTGCCGGCCGGGCTGTGGAAGCCGTGGCGCACGCCGCGTTCGACCCGGATCACATCGCCCGGGCGATAGCTTTGCTCCTTGCCGTCCAAGGCGATGCGCAATTCGCCGTGCAGGATGTGGAAGGTCTCTTCCTTCTTCAGGTGGTATTGCTCGGGATGGGTCTGGCCCGGCAGCATCACGATCAGCTTTTTGCAGTATTCCCGGTTGACCACGGTCATCAGCACCAGGCCGTACCGATCGAATTGTTCCAGGCCGTAGTGGTGAGAGATCTCCAGGTCGGCCTTGCCGGGCGCGACGATGTGGGCCTCGCGCAGCAAGGCCTTGACCTGTTGCACGATGGCCGACACCTTTTGCCAGCGATTGCTGCGGCTGACATTGGCCGCGGTCAGCGCGGCGTTGGCCGGGATGTCCCGGTTGGCCACGAACTGGGTGTATTTCGACCAGTCGTTCGCCGTGACCTGATCGTCCTGCGGCGGGAAGGCCATGAACACGTCGCCGTCGCCGACGGTCTCGCCCGCCCGTATCGCTCGTTTGGCGAATACCCCGCGGCGCAAGGAGCGCAGGCTGGCCATTTCGTCGGCGCCGGCTTCGGCCCGGGCGGTGGCCGGCACGCCGCAGAGTTCATAGGCCCGGTGCGCGGCCTGCAGCCAGTGGACGATTTGCTGCGGCGAGGCCGAATAGGCGTTCAGCGGCCATTGCCCGGTCGGCACGCCGACATGCTTCTCGAAGACGACCGCGCCTTTGGCGATGGCGATCTGGATGGTTTCGCAGTTGTCCGGCGCTTCGTGGGTCGAATAGCCGATCGGCACCTGTCGATAACGGCGCTGGAGCAGGTCGATCTGGTTCAACTGCAGGCGCTCGGGTGGGGTCGGATATTCGCCCACGCAGTGCATCAGGCTGAGCGGTTTGTTGCGGTGTTCGAAGAAACTCACCACCCGGTCGATGTCGTCCAGCGCGGCGCCGGCGGTGGAGACGATGACCGGCTTGTCCACCTTGGCGATGCGTTCGAGCAAGGGCCAGTCGGTCGCCGAACAACTGGCGATCTTGACGATGTCGAAACCGTGCCGCTCGATCTTGTCCACCGAGGGCTCGTCGAAGGCGGTGCACATCGGGATGAAATCCCAGCGCCGCATCTCGTCGATCAGGCGCCGAAAATCGGCTTCGGCCAGCTGCGTGTCGAGAAAACGTTTTACAAATTTGAGGTCGGTGCGCGCGCGGAAATCGGGGTGGATGAAGCTATCGAGCTGGCGATACTGCAATTTGAAGGCGAAATTGAAGCCGAACCCTTCCACCGCCGCACCGAACTCGCGAACGATGCGCAAGCCGTGATCGAGGCTGCCCATATGGTTGTTGGCCATTTCCAGCACGAAAAGCGGCGTGGGGATTTTCATTGCCACTGCAAGACTCCTTGGTAATTCATGTGCCGTTCGCTGGCTTTTGTGCAAAGGAGCTATTCATCGAAGTTCAGCCAGTCTCGCCAGTAAGTTATAAAGACGCTGATGCTGTATACACAGAGCCCACAATCTTGTCACACCAAAATGTGCCACGATGAAAATAAAAGCAATCCGGTGCAATCGAAGGCTCTGAAATGGCTTGCATTACAAGGGGTGGTGGCGCCCCCGGCACGAATCGAACGTGCGACCCTCCCCTTAGGAGGGGGTTATTAACATCCAGTATTCATGCGGCTTTAGCGCATAATTTATTAGGTAATTCCCAATTCATTCCCAATTTATGGCATAGTTCGAGCTGACGACTGTCAGGGGATTGGGCATGGCCAAACACAGGGGGAGTACCGAAAAGCTGCCGAGGAACATCCGCCGGAAGGGCGATGGCTTCGAGCTTCGCATGGCCCGAAAGGGATACCCCGCCATCAGCAGATGTTTTGCGACCCTTGAAGAGGCCAAGCGTGAGAAAACCCGGATCGAGTTCCATATTGCCGAAGGCAAGGCACCACCCAACATCAAGGCCAAAAAGTTCACCGTCTCTGATGCCATCGACGAGTATCTTAAGGACCACACGAACGAGGATAACGAGATACTCCTTCCCAGGAACAAGATAAGCGACATTGAACTAGTCCGGGCCGACCTCGGTGGCATGAAGGTCCTCGAACTAAACCACAAGGGGCTGGACCTTTACATGAAGAGGAAGCTTGAGGAAGAGGTTCTGCCCCCAAAGAACAAGGCGCAGCCCAAGAACTTTCACCCCTTATACAGCGGGGAGCTGAAGCGAAAACGCTCCCCTGCCACTGTCCGAAAATATTTCTATGCCCTAAAGACGGTGTTGGTTTGGCATTCAACAAAGCAGCATTCCTACGATCTGCCACGCAACCTGTTTGATGAACATAAGCTTCCTCCGGCCTGGGAGAAAGAACGCAAGCGCCGTCTTGAGAAAGGCGAAGAGGCACATTTGTTAGCCGCCTGCGACAAAATGCGGACAAAACAAGACGAGTGGAAGCTCCTTATCCGACTCGCTCTTGAGACGGCCATGCGGGCTCAGGAACTCCTGTTCATCCGCTGGGACAATGTCAACATGAAGCAACGATTCATCAACATTCCGGCCGGAATCGTGAAAACTCGGACATCTAGACAAGTGCCGTTGTCCAAGAAGGCGCTGGAAATTCTTAAGGCTCAACAGACAACCAAGAAATCCAACGATGCGCGAGTTTTCTGGCAATGGTCTGGTACGAGCCATCTCAGCCATTGCTTCAAACGAATTACGAAGAATGCTGGATGCGTTGATCTGCGGTTTCATGATCTTAGGCACGAGGCTGTCTCCCGACTTTTCGAGAAGACAAGCCTGACAATGATGGAAATCGCAACAATGACAGGCCACAGCGATCTAAGAACACTCAAACGCTATAGCCATCTACGCCCTCAACTACTTGCAGACAAGCTGGAGAAGCCTTTCGTAATTGGAATTCTCTGATTAGCGATACCGTGGGCCTTTTCGCGTCGCCTCGACCAGATTTGGAGAAACGTCTGCCAGTTCGAGCGTGATCTGTGGTTCGATCCTGATTGCATGCTCACGGATATAGTCGCATGCCCTTTGCGCGTTAGCCGCAGCTCGGAAAATCTCATTCCTGTCCCGCTTCAACACCTCCAGCCATGAAGCGATATACGCTGCATGATTGTCTAAGTGTTCTTTGGCGAGCCCAAGACTTTCTCTATTACCTTGTCCAATCCCCAGTTCCGCGCAGAGCATGGCCGCCCCTAATTCTGCGGCGATCTCCTCCTTCGCATATTCCTGCGATCCGAATCGCGCTGTCGGAATCAACCTCTGCAAACGCTTATGGGAACCAGTAGCGTGGATGCATTCATGCAGCAAAACCGACCAGTACCCCTCGTCTTCAAAGAACCTGTGTGATTCCGGCATTCGAATGATGTCATCCTGAACCGAATAGCTAGCGCTATTGAATCCATGCATCAGCTTGAGGCCGGTTCGTTTCATTCCATCGACCATCGCTTCAGCAGCTGCCAGTGGCTTAATGGAGTCTGTTCGTGCCGCCAATGGTTCTAAGCCCTCGATTTGCGATCCATTGAATACGTCGTAAAACCGCATGATGAGAAGCTTGTCTTTCTCCTCACCTACCACTTCAGCATCGTTCTGAACAACAGCGTTCTTACGCTCAACTTCCACCATGCGAATGATTTTTGTGGATCGTTCCCCCTTACGAACATGCAGGCC
>JAJZTV010000126.1 GCA_021847385.1 Pseudomonadota bacterium
ATGCCCACCGTCCAATAGAGGAATAGGCAGCAGATTGAGCACGCCGAGACTGATGCTGACGAGTGCCAAGAAGGCAATGAAACTGCCCGCGCTGCTGCGGGCGGACTGTCCGGCGTAGTCGGCGATGGTGACGGGCCCTGAAATATTCTTCAACGAAACCTGGCCGATGACCATGCGGCCCAGCATCTCCAGGCTGAAGCTGGAGAGTTCCCAAGTCTTGCCGACGGCATGCGCGAGTGCGGCGCCAAGGGAATAACGCATCTGCGTCTGTATGGCGTCGAAGGTGCCAGGGGGGATGCTCGGCGCGGCGCCGATCTTGCCGATGGTTTGGCCCGATTCCGTGCTCGCACTCGGCGTGACCTCAAGATGCAGCACCCGATTGCCTCGTGCGACGGTCAATTCGATTTTATGTGCGGGTGATTGCCGAATATGCTGAACCAACTGTTCCCAACGTGTAATCGCGTTGTGATCGACGGCCAAGATACGGTCGCCCGGCACCAGGCCAGCATGCGCCGCCTGGCCCTGCGGCAGCAATTCGCCGATGACTGGCGCGATGTCCGGCATGTAGCGCACCAGGCCCACGGCCTCCAGCAAACGGTTTTCTTTGTCTGCACTGGATAGGGCGCTTAGGTCGAGGATTCGGAAATAAAGGTGGCCGGTCGCATCCTGGGTTTCGAGCTTGAGTTGCTCGGCATCGATGCCTTCCCGTAGGACCAACCAATGCAAGTCCTGCCAGCTCTCGATGGTTTCGCCGTCGATGCGCATGACCGTTTCGCCATTGCGAATGCCGGCTGCCTGGGCCGCCGAGTTGGCCGGCGGTTCGCCTAGGATCGGTTTTAGGGCCGGCACCCCGGTGAGATACAGGCCCCAATAGATCAAGATGGCCAACAACAGATTGGCCACGGGGCCGGCCAAAATGATCGCGCTGCGTCGCCAAACGCTTTGGCGGTTGAAGGCCTGGGGCAGGTCTTGCTCTGCGACCGCGGCCTCCTGCTCGTCCAGCATCTTCACATAGCCGCCCATCGGGATGGCGGACAGTGCCCATTCGGTACCACGCCGGTCGCGACGGCTCGCGACGACGCGGCCGAAGCCGACCGAGAAGCGCAAAACCTTGACCCCGCAAAGACGCGCTACGGTGTAATGCCCCAGTTCATGCACCACAACCAGGATCGCGATGGTGACGAGGAAGGCGAGCAGCGTGGTCATCGTGTGTGGGCGGCGATGTATCGACGTGCCACGGCACGCGCTTCCTGGTCGATGGCGACCAGGTCATCGAGCGAATCGGCGCGGGCACTGCCCAAGCGCTGCATGGCGTCTTCCAGCGTGGCCGGGATCGTCAGATAGGCGATGCGGTGATCGAGGAAGGCGGCCACCGCCTCCTCGTTGGCGGCGTTGAGCGCAGTCGGCGCGGTGGTGTCAGTCTGCAGCGCATCGAAGGCCAGTTGCAGGCAGGGAAAGCGGCGGATATCCGGCGTCTCGAAGGTGAGGGTGCCGGTCTTGGCCAGATCGAGCCAGGGCACGCCGGCCTCGATCCGTTCCGGATAGGTCAGGGCATGGGCGATGGGCGTGCGCATGTCCGGATGCGACAACTGGGCCAGCACCGAGCCGTCGAGGTATTCGACCATGGAGTGGATGATGCTCTGCGGGTGGATCACCACCTCGATCTGATCGGGCCGGGCATTGAACAGCCAGTGGGCCTCGATCACCTCCAAGCCCTTGTTCATCATGGTGGCCGAGTCGACTGAGATCTTCTTGCCCATCACCCAGTTGGGATGGGCGACAGCCTGCTCGGGGGTAACGCTGGCCAAGGTGTCGACGGCACGGGTGCGGAAGGGGCCGCCGGAGGCGGTGAGCAAGATGCGACGGACGCCGTGCTTGGCCAGATCGCCGTCATAGCCGGCAGGCATCGACTGGAACACCGCGTTGTGTTCGCTATCGATCGGCAGCAGCGTGGCGCCGCCTTCGCGTACCGCCTGCATGAAGAAGCGGCCGGCCATGACCAGGGTTTCCTTGTTGGCCAGCAGGATGCGCTTGCCGGCGCGGGCGGCGGCCAAGGCCGGCTTCAGGCCGGCGGCGCCGACGATGGCGGCCATCACGCTATCCACCTCGGGCAGGGCAGCCACCTGCTCCAGCGCGGCCGCGCCGTGCAGCACTTCGGTCGTGCCCTTGCCCAGCAAGGTTTGCAAGGCTTCGGCCCGCTTCGCATCCGGCACTACCGCATAGCGCGGCTGGAATTGCCGGCACTGCTCGGCCAGTTTGTCGATCTGATTGAAACCGGTCAGGGCGACGACGCGAAAACGTTCGGGGTGGCGGGCCACCACGTCCAGGGTGTTGACGCCGATGGTGCCGGTGGCGCCGAGGATAGTCAGGTTGTGTGGAGTCATAAGCAAATTATCCGTGTAGCCACAGCCAGAGCAGCGCGGCGATCGGCAACACGGCAAGGTGGCTGTCGACCCGGTCGAGCACGCCGCCATGGCCGGGCAAGATATTGCCGCTGTCTTTCACGCCGGCGACCCGCTTGCACCAGGATTCGAACAGATCGCCTTCGATGCTGAGTACGAACAGTAAACCGCTTGCCGCGATCAGGCCCAGCAGGCATCTGCCGTCACAGGAAAAATAGCCCCCGACGACGAGGGCGAACAGACCGATAGCGATGCCGGCACCGACGGCGCCTTCCCAGGTCTTGCCCGGGCTGATGCGCGGCGCCAGTTTATGCCGGCCGAATGCCCGGCCGGCGAAATAGGCGGCGCTGTCGGCCACGGCGGAAAGGGCAATCGCGCCGAGCAGCAGGCCGGTGCCTTGTTCGCGCAGGTAGAGCAGGGCCAGACCGGCCGGCAGCAACAGCAGCCAACCGAGCAACCAGCCCAGGATGCGGCCGGGCAGGGGCCAGGCGCGGGCGAGCCAGAGCGGCACGAGCAGCAGCCAAAAACCCAAGGAGGCCAGATAGGCCTCGGCCAAGAACTGCACCTGGCTCATGGCCATGACAGCGATCAGGCTCGCGGTGAAGCCGACGAAGAGATGGCTGGACACCGGGCCGAATTTCAACAGGCGGGCCCATTCCCATGCGGCCGCGGC
The DNA here is from genome assembly GCA_021847385.1 of Pseudomonadota bacterium. Taxonomy (GTDB): domain Bacteria; phylum Pseudomonadota; class Gammaproteobacteria; order Burkholderiales; family Thiobacillaceae; genus Sulfuritortus. The sequence continues at coordinate 3,076 of JAJZTV010000126.1, forward strand.
CAAGAGCAAGACAACCAGGCCGAGCCAGAGCGGAGCGGGGGCGGCGAATACCGCCAGCAGGATCGCAGCGAGCAGGCCGAGGCCGGTGACGACCCGGCGGCTAGTGCTCGAGGAGTTGTTCGCTGGTGCGGCCAAAGCGGCGCTCGCGTTTTCGATACCAGGCAATGGCTTGGGCTAAAGACTCGGCCCCGAAGTCCGGCCACAGGACGTCGGTGAAATAGAGCTCGGTATAAGCCAACTGCCAGACCAGGAAATTGCTGATCCGTTGTTCGCCGCCGGTGCGGATGAACAGATCGGGTTCCGGGGCATAGGCCATGGCCAGGTAAGGCGTCAGCATCGCTTCGTCGATCTGCTCGGCCTCCGGGTTGGCCGCCAGCCAGCGATTCATCGCATTGAGAATGTCCCAGCGGCCGCCGTAATTGGCGGCGATGGTGAGCACCAGCCGGTCATTGCCAGCGGTCTTGGCCTCGCCGGCGCGGATGAGTTCCTGCAATTGCGGGCTGAACTGGCTGAGATCGCCGACGACTTGGAGGCGGATGCCGTTCTTGTGCATCTTGTCGACTTCGCGTTCCAAAGCCATAACGAAGAGTTCCATGAGCTTGGACACTTCTTCTTTGGGCCGGCGCCAGTTTTCGGAACTGAAGGCGAACAGGGTCAGGTACTCGACGCCCTGCGCGATGCAGGCCTGGATCACGTCGCGCACCCGTTCGACGCCTTGCTGGTGGCCGGCAACCCGGGGCAGCAGGCGCTTCTTTGCCCAGCGGCCATTGCCATCCATGATGATGGCGACATGGCGGGGAATGGCCGAGGCCTGAGGGACCTCGGCGGTGGAACTGAAAAACTTGCGCAGCATCTGACGTTGTCTGCTCAGACTGCCAGCAGTTCTTTTTCTTTCTCGGCCAAGGCCTTGTCGATCTCGGCGATGTACTTGTCGGTCAGCTTCTGGATGTCATCCTCGGCGCGACGGTTGTCGTCCTCGCCGATTTCCTTGTTCTTCAAGAGGTCCTTGACATGGGCGATGGCGTCGCGCCGGATGTTGCGCACCGCGACCTTGCCGTTCTCCGATTCGCCCCGGACCAGCTTGACCAGTTCCTTGCGCCGCTCTTCGGTCAGGGGCGGCATGGGCACGCGGATGATGTCGCCCATGGTCGCCGGGTTGAGGCCGAGGTCGGCATCGCGGATAGCCTTTTCGACCTTGGCCACCATCGGCTTCTCCCAAGGCTGCACGCCTAGGGTGTGAGCGTCGAGCACTGAGAGGTTGGCGACCTGGTTGATCGGCATCGGGCTGCCGTAATAGTCGACCTTGACGTGGTCGAGGATGCCGGTGTGGGCACGGCCGGTACGGACCTTAGCGAAGTCCGTCTTCAGTGCCTCGATCGACTTCTTCATCTTGTCTTCGGCCGATTTCTTGATGTCGTTGATCATGCTTGTCTCCTGGTCAAAGCGTGACGAGGGTACCTTCGGATTCGCCGTGGACGATGCGCTTCAGCGCCCCGGCCTTGAAAATCGAAAAGACCTGCAAAGGCATCTTCTGTTCCCGGCACAGCGCGAACGCGGCCATGTCGAGCACACCCAGGTTGTTGGCGATCGCCTCGTCGAAGCTGAGCCGGTCGTAACGGGTGGCGCCCGGGTCCTTCTTCGGGTCGGCGGTGTAGACGCCGTCGACCTTGGTCGCCTTCAGCATCAGGTCGGCGCCGATCTCGGCCGCGCGCAGGGCCGCCGCGGTATCGGTGGTGAAGAAGGGGTTGCCGGTGCCGCCGCCGAAGATGACCACGCGGCCGGCTTCGAGGTGACGCACGGCGGCATCGCGCTCGAATGGTTCGCCGACATGGGCGATGGTCACCGCGGTCATCACCTGGGCCGGCACGCCGGCCGCCATCAGGGCATCTTTCAGCGCCAGCGAATTCATCACCGTGGCCAGCATGCCCATGCCGTCGGCGGTCGCCCGGTCCATGCCCGACAGGGCGCCGGTGGCGCCGCGGAACAGATTGCCGCCACCGACCACGATGCCGATCTGCACGCCCAGGCCGGCGACTTCGTCGATCTGCTTGACGATGCCGGCCATGGTCTCGGCGTGATAGCCGAAGGCGTCCGGCCCCATCAAGGCCTCGCCGGACAGCTTGAGCAGAATGCGGCGGTGGGCGATCGCGGTCACGGCTTAGACCTTGGCCGCTGCAGCCACCTCGGCCGCGAAGTCGCTGACCTTCTTCTCGATACCTTCGCCAACCACGTACAGCGTGAAGCTGCCCATGCTGGCGCCCTTGCCCTTGAGCACCTGCTCGACGGTCTGCTTATCGTCCTTGACGAAGGGCTGGCCCAGCAGGGTCACTTCCTTCAGGAACTTGGCGACCGAGCCTTCCACCATCTTTTCGACGATGTTGGCCGGTTTGCCGGACTCGGCGGCCTTTTCGGTCGCGATGCGGCGCTCGGTCTCGATCAACTCGGGGCTGACGCCGGAGGCATCCAGCGCCTTCGGCTTGGCCGCGGCGATGTGCATCGCGATGTCCTTGGCCAGTTGCTCGTCGCCGCCGACCACGTCGACCAGCACACCTATCTTGGAGCCGCCGTGGACATAGCTGGCCAAGGCGCCCTTGGCCGCAACGCGGACGAAACGGCGGATGGACATGTTCTCGCCGATCTTGCCGACCAACTGGGTGCGGGTCTCTTCGACCGTGGCACCGCCCAGGCTCATGCCGGACAGTGCCTCGACATCGGCCGGATTGTCCTTGGCCACCAGTTCGGCCAGGTTCTTGGCAAAGGCCAGGAAGTCGTCGTTCTTGGCCACGAAGTCGGTCTCGCAGTTGACTTCGATGATGGCGCCCAGCTTGGCATCGGGGGCGATATAGATGCCGACGATACCCTCGGCCGCGACGCGGCCGGCACTCTTGGCGGCCTTGCTGCCGAACTTGACGCGGATGATTTCTTCGGCCTTGGCCATGTCGCCGCCGGCTTCGTTCAGGGCCTTCTTGCAGTCCATCATGGGCGCATCGGTGCGCTCACGCAGTTCCTTGACCATGGATGCGGTGATTTCCGCCATTTCGATTCTCCTGATTACGCTTAGATTGCAACACGCCCCGATCTCGGGGC
>JAJZTV010000127.1 GCA_021847385.1 Pseudomonadota bacterium
AAGCCAGTGGGTGCTGTAGGGGCCGTGGTGTCGGGTGCTGCACTAGTGGTCACCGGTGCAGCAGTTGCGCTTTGAGCCGACGAACAATTGCCGGCCGCGTCGCAGGCGGAGATCGAGTAGCTATAGGCGGTGCCGGCGGTAAGGCCGGTGTCGCTGTAGCTGGTGACGTTGCCCAAGGTCGCGATGAGGATGCCGTCGCGGTAGACCTTGTAGGTCGTCACCCCAATTGCATCGGTGGCGGCGGTCCAGGTCAGATCGATCTGCGTGGGACTGACCGCTGTAGTGGTCAGTCCGGTCGGTGTGGTTGGGGCCGTGATGTCGGGCGCTGCACCGGTGGTGGTCGGGGTGGAAGCGCTCTGGGTTGAACAGTTGCCGGCGGCATCGCAGGCCGAGATCGAGTAGCTATAGGCGGTGCCGGCGGTAAGGCCGGTGTCGCTATAGCTGGTGACGTTGCCCAGGGTCGCGATAAGGGTGCCGTTGCGGTAGACCTTGTAGGCCGTCACGCCGACTGTATCGGTCGCGGCGGTCCAGGCTAGGTTGACTTGGCTGGTGCCGAAAACCGTGGTGGTTAGGCCCGTGGGAGCCGTAGGGGCTGTCGTGTCGGGGACTGTTACCGTGAAAAATATGGCTGTAGGGACCAGCCGGTTAGTCGTGGTGCCGTCACCTAGCTGGCCCTGGGCGTTATATCCCCATGCCCATAGGCTGCCGTCTGTTTTGGCGGCGAATGCAAATATACTTTCTTCGCCACTAGTTACTACCGTGCTATAGCCAGTGCCGATCTGTACTGGGGTAGCCAAATCATTCATGGTGCCATCGCCCAGCGGACCGCCGCCCCACGCCCATAACGTGCCATCTGATTTGACGGCAAAGGACCTTCTATAGCCAGCAGCTATCGCCTTGAAACCACTGCCGATTTGGACGGGTGCATAACGCGTGGTAACAGTGCCGTCGCCGAGTTCTCCCCGACTGTTGTCGCCCCAGGCCCATAGAGTGCCGTCATTTTTTATCGCCAAGGAGTGGTCATAGCCTGCGGCTATCGCTATAAAGCCTGTGCCTATCTGACCAGGTAGGCCTTGGGTAGCCCAGGCAATTTGGCCGCTGCTACTTGATCCCCACGCCCAGAGGCTACCATCGCTCTTGAGGGCAAGGGTATGGTAGCCACCCGCCGCGATGGCGCTGAAGCCGGTACCGATTTGGAGGGGGGTGGTTTGGGTGTTGGGCGAGTTGTTGCCAACTTGTCCATTATTATTTGAACCCCAGGCCCAAAGGCTGCCGTCGGTCTTCAGTGCAACGGTATGATCTGCCCCTGTTGATACAGCACTGAAATCAGTGCCGATCTGGATTGGAGTGAGCTGATGTATTCCGCTCCAACCATCCCCCAGTACACCATTGTTTTCGTAACCCCAAGCCCACAGGCTACCATCGGCTTTGAGACCGAAAGAATGCTCTCCCCCAGCCGCGACGGAGATGTATCCAACACCAATCTGGCCCGGCACCACACGTGAGGTTTGGGTGCCGTCTCCCAACTCTCCCTGACCGTTATAGCCCCAGGTCCAGAGACTACCATCGGGCTTGAGCGCAACGGTGTGCATGGCACCAGTTGCAATCTGCACATTTGCCGCTAAGGCTGTTGGCGCAAGCAATATACTGAGCATGCCTAATAGTGTGGCAACAAAGGCCGTCAAACTACTTAATGGGTGTAGCTCATGCCACCTTAAAACATGGAAGAGTTCACGTCCTGCTGTAGTAATTTTCATGTCTGACTCCAATCGTTGAGGTTGGTGTTGAGGGACAACAAAACCACGGTGTGAGGATTGGAGACGGAAAGGCGAGCGCGTGCCGGCGCCGAAGCGCCTCGCGTCGATGGCGATTGATTTGGAACCTACCCACCTTGGTATTCCACTCCCTGAGCGGTTTTGTTGTTATATGCGCGATTTGCTGATCCTGGGTCGGATCGTAAATCGTGCCAAAGTAGTGTAGATGGAGTGAGCGGGTCTTGTCAGCGAAAATTCGACGGGCCCGGCTGGTAGGGCAGCATGATTGCTGGTTGAGCTACTTTCGAAATGGCCGAAACGATGCTTTCCGCTGCTACGCGCGTTGCGGCAGCAGGGACTAGATTTCGCCGGCCTCGGCCGCCCGCAAAAAAGCGGCGATGTCTTGGCTCATGATCAACGGCAGCGCCCGTTCGATCCGGTCGTTGTCCCAGTCCCACCAGCGAATTTTCAGCAGCCGGGCGGTGGTGTCTTCGTCGAAGCGTAGCTTGACCACGCGCGCCGGGTTGCCGGCGGCGATGGCGTAGGGCGGCACGTCTTTGCTCACTACGGCGCGGGCGCCGATCACGGCGCCGTCGCCGATGGTGATGCCGGACAGGATGACCGCCTCGGTGCCGATCCAGACGTCGTTGCCGATGGTGACGTCGCCCTTCGATGCGGGGTGGCCGGCGATGTCGCGCGCGGCGGGCCAGAACACGTTGAACGGGTAGGTGCTCACCCAATCGAGGCGGTGTTCGCCGCCGAGGAAGATCTGCACGCCGTCGGCGATGGAGCAGTAGGCGCCGATCGCCAGTCGGGTCGTGTCGTCCCAGGCGTGGATGGCGGGGTTGCCGTACGTGCCCTTGCCGATGCGGTGTTGCGGGTAGCGCTGGCGCAGGCCCTTGGGGTCGTCCGGGTCGCGCCGCTTCGGCCGCTTGATCTTGGACAGGAGCTTGCGCAGGGACATGCTCGTGCGCGTCAGTCCGGCACGCGCACGATGCCGATGCCGAAGCCGCATTGCCCGGCGTCGTGGATGAATTCCTCGACCGGGGTTTCCTGTTTCAGCTTTTGCCAGAATTGGGCGACCTGGTTGGTCGGCAGCGGCTGTTTCTCGACGATGTCGTGGAAGGCGATGATGCCGCCGGGGCGGACGAACTCGCGGTAGTCCAGGTAGTCGGCGGTGACGCCGCCGACGGTGTGGTCGCCGTCGATGAACAGGAAGTCGGCCTTGCGCCCGGCCAGGGCGGCGGCCACGCGTTGCTTGAACTCAGGCCGGTGCGAGTCGCCGGACAGCAGGCTGACCCGGCAGCGCGATTGCGGCGGCGGGAAGTTGCTGAAGATCGGCGCCTGCCGGGACATGTCGTTCAGGTCGCAGGCGATGACCTCTTCCGACGCGAGATAGGACCAGAGCAGCAGCGTGCCGCCGCGCGCGGTGCCGATCTCGAGGATGACCTTGGGCTCGAGCGCCTGCACGGCCTTGGCCAGTTGCGTGATCTCCCATGGCACTTGCAGCGTCTGCACCTTCATGTGGCCCTGGCCGCCGAAGTGCATGGCCCAGTCGATCACCTCGTCCAGGCTGCGCGTGCGCGCATGGTATTCGGCTAAGCGGCGCTTGGCCTGCCAACGATGCAAGGGTAGGCGTAACCAGCGGGAAAGGTGTTTGAGCGGTCGCTTCATGATGGGCTTGTTGTCGAGTTGTCGTTGGGTTGGTCGCCGAGTGCCGCGAGCAGGCCGCAGAGCAGCAGCAGCACGACGGGGAACCACCAGATCGTATAGAGCACGGGCTGGGATTGTAGCGGAAACGCGATGATCGCCAGCGACGCGGCAAACGGCGCCGCTTGCCGGCGCTGCTCCGGCGCGGCGCGGCGGAACCAGTGGAGGCAGAGGGCAATGACCGCGAGCAGACCGGCCAAGCCGGGGATGCCCGATTCGGCGGTGACCGACACGTACATCTGCTCGGCGTGGTAGACCTTTTCGCGGGTGAGGAAGAGATCGTCCGGCGGGGCATAGTGCTTGTAGGCCTCGCTGAAGGCGCTGGCGCCGACACCGATGAGCGGGCGGTCTTTGATCATCGCGGCCGCGTTGTTCCAGATGGTCAGCCGGTGGCTCAACACGATATCGATGCGATCGAACAGGCTGGCGTTGGCCGGTGTCTGGACGATGGTTTGGATGCGCTGCGAGATGGCGGGTGACAGATAGGCCATGCTGGCGCTGATCGAGAGTACCGCCAGCATGGCTAGCAGCCGTTGGCGGTTGCTCAGGTGGAGCATCAAGGTGGCCGCGGCAAGGATCAGCAGCAGGATGCTCGAGCGCGAGCCGCTCATCGCGACGATGAAGCCGGTCGACGCGATCAGGCCGAGCAGCAATAAAGGACGCGATTTTGCCAAACCCCAGGCGGCAGCCGGCAGCAGGGTGGCGATGAACAAGCCGAGATGCAGGTTGCCGGCGAAGGGTCCGACAATGCGGCCGTTGCTCATCGCTTGCCCCAGCAGGTCGCGGCCAAATAGCCATTGCAGGTAGCCGTCCAGGGTCCAGATCACGATCAGGGCGAGCAACCAGCGCAGCAGCCAGTCGCGGTCGGCATTCTGGCGCAGGCCTTGCAGTAGCGTGAGGCCGATCAGATAGAAGATGCCGAGGACGGCCAAAACCGCGAGGCTGCCGCCGAGACTGAATGAAGCGGGGATCGACAGCAAGACCGGTATGCCCAACAGCAGGAAGAGGCGGCCGAGGCGGCGCGCAGGCGCTGCCGAGAAATCGATGCGTCGATGCCAGAGCAGCCAGAGAGCGGCCAGCAACAGCAGCAGCGTAGGCAGGCGGGCGCCACTCCAGAACGGCTGCCACGCGATCAGCATCAGGCCGAGAAAGCGGGCCAGCATTTCAGCCGAGGGTCGGGTCGCGGACGAGTTCGTGATAGACATCGAGTGTGGCATCCAGCATGCGTTGCAGCGTGAACGGTTGAGTTTCGGGGACGCGCGGTGGCTTGTCCAGCCATTGCCCGATGCGTTCGGCCGCGGCGGCGATGTCGCCCGGTGCGACCGCACCTTCGGGCAGGATCGCGGCCAATTGCTCGCCGACGCCGCCGTGGCTATAGCCGACGGTCGGCACGCCCAGGCTCAAGGCTTCGACGGTGGTGCGGCCGAAGGCCTCCGGCTCGCGCGACAGCGATAGCACGACCGTGGAGATCGCCATGATCTCGCGCAGGTCGGTGCGGTGGCCGACGAAGGTGATCGCCTCGCCGAGGCCGGCGGCCTGCACCCGGGCGCGCAACTCGTCGAGGAAGGCGCGCCGGCGCGGATGCGGTTCGCCGACGATCAGGCCATGCGCGTTCGGCTGCGTGGCGCGAATGCGGCGCATGATCTCGATCAAGTCCTCTTGCCCCTTCCAACGGGTGATGCGGGCGGGCAGGGTGATGAGTTGCTTGTTCGCCGTTTGCGGCTGCTCGCGCTGCCAACGCGCCAGCCATTCCGCCGTGGGCCGGTGGCCGTGTGGGAAGGCCCGTGGATCGACGCCGCGATAGATCAGGCGCAGCCGGGCCGGATCGCAGGCCGGATAGTGGCGCAGCACATAGTCGCGGATCATCTCCGAGATCACGATGACCCGCTCGCCCTTGGTCATCACCGCGCTATAGGCGTTGACCGAATACGGGCCGTGCACGGTAGTGACCAGATGCGGCCGCGTATCCTTCGGCAGGCCGCGCCAGGCCAGATAGGCCACCCAGCCTGGCATGCGCGAGCGCACGTGCAGGATGTCGACCCGGTTGTCGCGCAGGAAGCGGCGCAGGCGCGGGATCAGGCGCAGGGTCCACAAGCGCTTGCGGCCGATATCCCATTGCACGTGTTCGCTGCCTTCGCGCACGAGTTGCTCGACCAGGCGGCCGCCGGCCGAGATCACGATGGAGCGGTGGCCGTGTTCGACCAGATGCTTGCCGACCTCCAGCGTGCCGCGCTCGACCCCGCCGGCATCGAGTGCGGGCAGGATCTGCACGACGGTCAGGCGTGGGGTGGTTTGCATGGTCAGTTGCCAAGCCCGGTTTGCAAGGTGCCGGCGACGACGCGAGCGGCCACCGCCATGCCGGCGCGGTTCCAATGGGTGTCGTCGCGCCACCAGATGAATTCGCCGTGTTCAAGCCCGCGCATCGCGGCCTCGGTCAGGGCCGGGGTCAGGTCGACGCAATGCCAGTGCTGCTCGGCGCAGAGCGCGGCCAGCGCCTGCCATTGCGCATTGGGCAACGACGTGACACCCAAGGGTTGGGCATAGACGCGGTAATTGGTCGGGATGAAATAGATCGCCGCCATCTGCCGGCCCAGTTCGATCAGGTCTTGGCGCATCGCCGGCGGCATCGCGTAATGGCTGCGCCGCGTCACGTCGACATAGG
>JAJZTV010000128.1 GCA_021847385.1 Pseudomonadota bacterium
TCCGATCTCTGCCGCCGATGCGGCACGCCGATCAAGCTGCTGCGCCAGGCCAACCGGGCCAGCTACTACTGCCCGCACTGCCAAAAATAGGGCGGCATGACCATGCCGCCGATCCAGGCGTCGGCACGGCGGCCCCCGCCAAAGGGGCACCGATGCCGAGCTACCGCCCTTATTTGTTGCCGGTCAGCTTCTCGTACTTCGCCTGCAACTGCTCTTTGGTCTCGACGTAGTTCGGATTGATCGGGATGCAATCGACCGGACAGACCTCGCGGCACTGCGGCGTATCGTAATGGCCGACGCATTCGGTGCATTTGTTCGGGTCGATGACGTAGATGTCCTCGCCCTGCGAGATCGCCTCGTTCGGACATTCGGGCAGGCAGACGTCGCAGTTGATGCACTCGTCGGTAATCATCAAAGCCATGATGCAGATTCCTCAAACTCAAGTCTTAAAGCGGGCGGCCAAGCGCTCGGCCACCCCAGGGTTCACGAACTGGTGGACATCGCCCTTGAGCCGGGCGATCTCGCGCACGATGCTGGCGGAGATGAACATGTACTGCTCCGACGGCGTCAGGAACACGGTCTCGATCTCCGGGTTCTGGCTGCGGTTCATGCCGGCCAACTGGAATTCGTACTCGAAATCCGACACCGCGCGCAGGCCGCGCAGGACCAGATTGGTCTGCTGCTGGGCCATGAACTCGATCAACAGGCCGGAAAAGCCGACCACCTGGACCCCAGGCACGTCGGCCAGGGCCAGGCGCGCCATGTCCACCCGCTCGGCCAGGCTGAAGCAAGGCGCCTTGGTGGCGCTATCGGCTACGGCGACCACCACCTGGTCGAAGATGCGCGCGGCACGACGCACCAAATCCTCGTGGCCACGGGTGATCGGGTCGAACGTGCCGGGATAGATGATTTTCCTAACGGTCATGCCCGTTCCAGCAAACAAAAATGCGATTGCCCGGCCCGCCCTTCGCGCAAGACCTGCCAACCCGCGGCGGCGAGTTGCCCGTCGGAAAGCGAGCCATCGTGTTCGAGGTAGATTTTACCCTCGGGCGCGAGCCGTGTCGCCGCAAGCGCCAAAGCCCTGCCCCAGAGCCCTTCGGCGAAGGGCGGGTCGATGAAGATGACATCGAATAAGCCGCACTCGGTGTTCAGATAGTTTAGGCCATCGGCCCGAACCACCCGCCCACCCAGCACGGCGGCGTTGCCCTCTAGCGCCGCGCAGGCCCGGGCATCGCGTTCGACCAGCACGACCTCGGCCGCACCGCGCGAGGCCGCCTCGAACCCGAGCGCGCCGCTGCCGGCGAACAAGTCGAGGCAGCGCAAGTCGTGCAGACGCTGGCCCAGCCAGTTGAATAGGGTCTCGCGCACCCGGTCCGGCGTCGGCCGCAGGCCGTGCACCGCCTGGAAATGCAGCTTACGGCCGCGATGGGTGCCGCCGATGATGCGGACCTGGTTATTTGGCCGCTGCGGCATTCGGCTGTCCACCGACGATCACGGTTTGCACCGCCGACAAGGGCACGCGTTGCCGGAAGGCCTGCACGATGTCGTCGCGGGTCACTGCGGCGATCTTGGCCATGTAGGTGTCGAGCCAATCCGAGGGCAGCCGGTAGAAGCCGATGACGCTCAGATAGCCGAGGATCTTTTTGTTGCTATCCAAGCGCAGCGGAAAACCGCCGATCATATTGTTCTTCGCCTGCGTCAATTCTTCGTCGCTCGGCCCCTCGTCCACATAACGGCGCAAAGTCTCGCGCGCGACCCGCACCGCCTCGTCGGTACTCTCGCGCTTGGTCTGCAGGCCGATTTGGAACGGACCCAACTCGGCCATCGGCGAGAAATAGCTGTAGACGCTATAGGCCAAGCCGCGTTGCTGCCGAATCTCCTTCATCAAGCGCGAATCGAAACCGCCGCCACCCAGCACGTAGTTGCCGACCAGCAAGGGGAAATAGTCCGGGTCTTCGCGTTTCAGACCAGGCAGCCCCATGAACAAGTGACTCTGGGTCGCATAATGCGGCAGCACTTGGGTCTTGCCGGCAGGGTTTACCGTCACCGGGGCAATGGCCGCCGGCGCCTCGCCGGCAGGCAGCCCGCCGGCCAGTTGTTCGGCGATGGCCTCGGCCTGGGCTCGGCTGACATCGCCCATCAAGGCGATCGACAAGGCCTTGGCCCGATAGTGCCGGCGATGAAACTCGATGAAATCGGCCTGCCGCAACTTGGCCAGCCCCGCTTCGCTGACCCGGCTGGCAGCCGAGTAGGGATGATCGCCATAGATCGCGATCTGGAAGGCCTCGGCACCGATGACCTCGGGTTGGGTCCGCGCCTCCTTGAGGCCGGCGATGGTGCGCGCCTTTTCCCGCTCGATCACCGGTTTGGGGAAATGCGGCCGCTGCAAGATCGCGGCCAGCGTGGCCACCGCCTGCTCCCGCTCGGCCGCGCTGCTCAAGGTACGCAATTCGAAACCCGCCCGATCGCCATCGATGCTGCCAGCCAAGCTCGCCCCCACGTCGGCCAAGCGCTCGGCAATCGCACGCTCCGACCAGGCACCGGCCCCAAGGCCCATCAAATGCCGGGTCAGGCTAGCCACGCCATATTGACCGGGCCGATCGTAGGCGGTGCCGGCCGCAAAATCGGCGGAGATATCCAGTATCGGCAGGTCGTGATTCTCGACGAAGGCCACGCGCGCGCCCTGGCTGGTCTGCCAGCGCTGAATATTCAGCGCGGCCTGGACCGGCAAGGCCAACAGGCCACAGAGCAACACGCCAAACCATTGCTTAGCGGACATGGCCGTCTCCCATCATGGCGGCGGCTTCGGCCTTGCCTTCCGGCAAGGGCAGGGGATCGAGCGTCGCCACCGTCAATTTGTCGTCGACCAGATAGCGCTTGGCCACCTCCCGCACCTGCTCGGCAGTCACCGCCCGAATCCGCTCGAAGCGTTGATTGAGCAAGCGGTAGTCGAGCCCGGCCGTGACCCATTCGCCGATCTGCATCGCTTGATAGAACAAGGAATCGCGCTGAAATACCTGCCCAGCCAGGACCTGGGCCTTCACCCGCTGCAACTCCTTGTCGGAAATACCGTCGCGCTGAATGCGGACGATCTCGTGTGTCAATGCCGCCTGCACCTCATCGACGCCGTGGCCTTCGGCCGGCGTCGCGTCGAGCATGAACTGCACCGGGCCACGGGCCGCATCGTCATAGCCGGCACTGACCTCGGTCGCGATCTTGCGTTCCTTGACCAGGCGCTGCGACAACCGGGCCGAGGCGTTGCCATCGAGCACGCCGGCCAGCACCTCAAGGGCATAGGGCTCCCAATCCTTGGCCGGATCGGACAATTTCGGCGCAGGCCAGGCCATCAACAGATAAGGCAGCTTGGCCGGCGCCCGCGTGACCACCCGCTTCATGCCGGACTGTACAGGCTCGACCAGTGGCTTGCGCTCAGGCAGCGCCCGGGCCGGGATGGGGCCGAAGTATTGCTCGGCCAGCGTAAATACCTGCTCCGGCTCGACATCCCCCGCTACCACCAGGGTCGCGTTATTCGGCGCATACCAATGCCGGTACCAAGCCTGGGCGTCGGCCACCGTCATGTTCTTCAAATCGCCCATCCAGCCGATCACCGGATGCCGATAGGGGTGCGCCTCGAACGCGGTCGCCATGAAGTTCTCGTAGAGCAGCGCATGCGGCTCATCCTCGGTGCGCATGCGCCGCTCTTCCATCACCACCTGGATCTCCTTGGCGAACTCCGCCGGCGCCAGGTTGAGGTTTACCATACGGTCGGCCTCCAGCTTGAACGCCAAGGCCAAGCGGTCTTTCTGCAAGGTCTGGAAGTAGGCGGTATGGTCGCGCGAGGTAAACGCGTTCTCGCGCCCCCCCGCCGCGGCGATCTGCTTGGAAAACTCGCCGGCCGGCACGGCCTGGGTACCCTTGAACATCATGTGTTCGAGCACATGGGCCACCCCTGTCGTGCCGTAGCTTTCGTCCATACTGCCGGCCCGGTACCAAACCTGGCTCACCACCACCGGTGCGCGGTGATCGGTCTTCACGATCACCTTGAGGCCGTTGCCCAGCCTGCGTTCGGCCAGGTCTGCCTGCGCATTCAGGGCCAGGCCGAAACTCAATAGCAGACAGGCTAGCATTCGCATCGTCTTATCGTTCGAAAATGACCTCAGGACGCGCATGATAAAATCTCCGTCACAAACGCACCATCCGACCCCTATATCACGTGTTTAGTTTCTTCAAGAAAAACCAGGACGACGACCAGGCCAAGGCGGCGGCCAAGCCCAGTTGGGGCGAACGCCTGAAGAGCGGCCTGGGCCGCACCCGTTCGGCCCTGACCCAGCCTTTCGCCACGCTGTTCTCCAGCCACGCCGAGATCGACGAGGCCTTATACGAGGAACTCGAGGACATCCTGCTCACCGCCGATGTCGGCGTCGAGGCCAGCCAGCACTTGCTGAGCGCGCTCCGCGCCCGGGTCAAACGCGACGGCCTGACCGAATCCGAGCAACTCAAGGCCGCACTCAAAAGCGCGCTGGCGGAACTGCTGGCGCCCTTGGAACACCCGCTGGTGCCGACCGGGCACAAACCCTTCGTGATCATGCTGGCCGGCATCAACGGCGCGGGCAAGACCACCACTATCGGCAAGCTGGCCTGGCGTTTCCGGCAAGAAGGCAAGAGCGTGATGCTCGCCGCCGGCGACACCTTCCGCGCCGCCGCCCGCGAGCAACTCGCGGAATGGGGCGAGCGCAATCAGGTCGAGGTGATCGGCGGCCAGGGCGGCGACCCGGCGGCGGTGATCTACGATGCGATCCAGTCGGCCACCGCGCGCGGCATCGACATCGTGCTGGCCGATACCGCCGGCCGGCTACCGACCCAACTGCACCTGATGGAAGAGATCAAGAAGATCCGCCGCGTGATCCAAAAGGCCGACCCGAGCGCACCGCATGAGGTATTGCTGGTGCTCGACGCCAACATCGGCCAAAACGCGATCCTGCAGGCCCAGGCCTTCGACGAGGCGATCAACGTCACCGGCCTGGTGTTGACCAAGCTCGACGGCACGGCCAAGGGCGGCGTGATCGCCGCACTGGCCAAGCGCCGGCCGATCCCGGTGCGCTTTATCGGCATCGGCGAGGGCCTGGAAGACTTGCAGCCCTTCCGGGTCGATGAATTCGTCGACGCCCTGTTTTCCTGACGTGCTGGCCTGATAGACTCGGCACATGATCGAACTGAACGACGTCACCAAGCGCTACCCCGGCGGCCACGAGGCGCTGTCCCATGTCTCGCTCGGCATCGCCAAGGGCGAGATGGTGTTCGTCAATGGCCGCTCCGGTGCAGGCAAGAGCACGCTGCTCAAGCTCATCGCCGCCACCGAGCGCCCCACCTCGGGCAGTGTCGTCGTGTTCGGCCAGAACATCGGCCGCATGCGCCGCTCGGGCCTGCCCTATTTCCGCCGCAATCTCGGCTTGGTCTTCCAAGACCACAAACTGCTCTATGACCGTAGCGTCTTCGACAATGTGCTGCTGCCCTTGCAAATCCAAGGCCTGACCGGCCATGAAGCCGGCAAACGCGTGCGCGCCGCGCTGGACAAGGCCGGCCTGACAGGCAAAGAACGCGCGCGTCCGATCACCCTGTCGGGCGGCGAGCAACAGCGCCTGTGCATTGCCCGCGCCATCGTCGGCCGACCGCAATTGCTTCTGGCCGACGAGCCCACCGCCAACCTGGACGAGGCCTATGCCAGCGAGATCATGGACATGTTCCGCGCCCTCAACCAGGTCGGCGTGACCCTGATCATCTCCACCCATGACCAAAGTCAGGCGCAACGCTATGGCGGCCGCGCCATCCATTTGGCGGAGGGCAAACTGCTATGAACGCCTGGCTTGCGCACCATGCGCACAGTTTCGCTGTCGCGTTCGACCGCCTGCGCCGCGCCCCCCTCGCCGCCTTGATCTCCGTGCTGGTAATCGCCACCGCCATCACCCTGCCTGCGGGCCTCTATCTGCTGCTCGACAACCTCAAAAAAGCGACCGCCGATGCCACACCGCGCGCAGAGCTGAGCGTGTTCTTCAAGCTCAACACCTCCGAGGCGGCCGCCCGGCAAATCGGCCAGCACCCGCAGCAGCAGCCG
>JAJZTV010000129.1 GCA_021847385.1 Pseudomonadota bacterium
ATGTCGCCCTTCAAGGGTCTGTGAGAGGAGGCTGGCAATGAGCGATATGAATCAACAGATGACGGCCCGCTACAAGAACAACTTCCTCAAGGAGATCGAGGAACAGGCCGAGATGGGCGACTGGGTCAAGATGTGCATGCAATGCGGCGTCTGCTCCGGCTCCTGCCCGACCAACTTCCACCCCGGCTGGGATCACCCGCCGCAGGAGTTGTTCATGATGATCCGCGCCGGCAAGCGCGACGAGGTGCTCTCCAGCAACTCCATGTGGCAGTGCGTGTCCTGCTACAACTGCTACGTGCGCTGCCCGCGCAAGGTGCCGATCACCCACGTCATGCACGGCCTGGCCGAGTATGCCTATCGCCTGGGCAAGGCACCCAAGGGCCAGCCGACCCAGCACCTGTCCAAGACCTTCTGGGACAACGCGACCAAGTATGGCCGGGTCAACGAAGTGAAGCTGACCCAGTCGCTCTACTTCAAGGACGGCATCGCCTCCGGCATCAAGAAGGCGCTGGAGATGCAGAGCATGGCCCTCGGTCTGGTCAAGGCCAAGCGGCTGAACCCGATGGAGGCCGTCGGCGGCGGTCACAAGTGCAAGGACCTCAAGGGCATCCACGCAATGCTGGACAAGGCGCGCGAGCTGGAAGCGAAGCGCAAGGGCCGGTCGGCATAAGGAGCGAATGAAAGATGGCTAAGAAAGAATACGCGTTCTACCCGGGCTGCTCCTCGCAGAAGGGCGCCTCGGCCTCCAACTACCTGACCTCGGTCGAGTCCATGTGCAAGACGCTGGACATCAAGATGACCGAGATCCCCGACTGGAACTGCTGCGGCGCCTCGGTCAGCTATGCCGAGGCGGGCGAGCTGCCGCGCCACGTGATGAATGCGCGCAACTTCGCGCTGGCCGAGCAGAACCTGCCGGGCCAGGACATCGTCGCCACCTGTGCCGCCTGCTGGCTGGGCGCGCGCGAATCGAAAGAGCGGCTGGAGCATTCCAACGTGCTGATGGCCGACACCCAGGAGGCCTTGAAAGAGGCCGGCCTCAAGATCAAGGTCATCCCCGAGGTGCGGCACATGGTCGAGGTGCTGATCGAAGACCTCGGTTACGACGAGCTGAAAAAGCCGGTGAAGAAGCCCTTGGACGGCATGAAGTTCGCCGGTTACGTCGGCTGCCAGACCAACCGGCCGTTCGGCATCCACGGCGAGTCGTTCGAGAACCCGATGTACCTCGACAAGTTGGTCGAGACCGTCGGCGCCGAGGCGACCAAGTTCGACCAGAAGGTCACCTGCTGCGGCGGCGCCCTGGCCTTCTCCGAGCCGGACAAGGCCCAGGCCCAGATCAAGGACATCATCGAGGCGGCCTACGATTCCGGCGCCGAGATGCTGGTCACCCCATGCCCGCTGTGCCAGGCCAACACCGAGGTCTACCAGGGCCAGATCAACAAGAAGTATGGCACCAAGTTCAACATGCCGGTGCTCTACTACAGCCAGTTGATGACCCTGGCCTACGGCGGCTCGGCCAAGGAGGCCGGCCTCGACGGCAACGTCATCCGTGCCCGCAAGCTGGAGGAGTTTGCGTCGAAGTAAGCGGAGTCGGCGTGTAGTGCGAAACGGGGGCTTCGGCCCCCGTTTTTATTTTGTGCCGCCATCGTCATCGAGCAATGTCGGTATTCCGTCATGGCGACTCGTCCACCGTGCCCAGGTATCGGTCCGCGTCGCAGTCTTCCGGCCAGTCCAGGCACAGGGTGCGGAAGTTGTTTTCCCAATGGATCAATCCCGGGTAACGCCAAGCGGCCTGGGCTCGGCCCGCCCGGTCGATGAAGCAGGTGTGT
The DNA here is from genome assembly GCA_021847385.1 of Pseudomonadota bacterium. Taxonomy (GTDB): domain Bacteria; phylum Pseudomonadota; class Gammaproteobacteria; order Burkholderiales; family Thiobacillaceae; genus Sulfuritortus. The sequence continues at coordinate 1,827 of JAJZTV010000129.1, forward strand.
CGATGCAAGAGCGGGTCGCAGGGCAGACGCTTGCCGGCCAGCCGTTCTTCTTGTTCCAAGGCGCTGCGCCAGGCCAGGGGGTGGCTGCTCAACAGGCGGTCGACGAACAGGGTCGGCAAGGCTGGCTGGGCGGGTTGCGGCAAGGAACTATCCCGACTGTGGAAGGTTGGTATGCCGACAGCGCCTTCGGATATACCGTCGGCCTCGACTACGCGCGCGGCACCGTATTCCAGACGTTGAAGCTGGCGCAAATTGTGGGTGTCGGTTTCTTTTTCCGAGGCTGGCTGTTGTTCGAGATAACCGTATAAGACCCAGCCGTCTTTTTCCTTCCATTGCTCCAGCCTGGTGAGGAAGGCCGGTTCGCGTTGGCCGAGGCGGTAGAAATCGGGCGCAAAGAGTTGCAGGCAGGCCATGCGCAGCAAGGTCAGGCGTTTTTCGAAGTCGTAGTAGAGGGCATCGAGTCGGTCGAGGCGATTTTCTTCAGGCGCTTAGTTCGCGCATTGTCGGTACGCCTCCAGCATCGCCTTGGGCTCGACTTCCAGTTCACCGACAAGCGGTAGCGCGAGCTTGCCCTTGAGTCCCGAAGCTAGCGCCAGGGCGGCATTCTTGAGCGTGGCGACGGTGGTTTTAAGTACCTTTGTCACCTGTTCGTCAAAATCATCATGCTGCTCCAGCCAGCCGCTCAGGGTGTGCTGGGTGGTTTTGAGCAAGGGCACGATAAGGTGATCTTCGCTTTCGTGGCACCAGGCGTTGAAGAAGACAGGAAGGGTGTAGGAGGTATCGGCCGTCGGCTTTAGCACCCGCGCATCGAGTTGCTCGCGAAAGCTTCTTTCCAGCCGCTTGCATAGCGCCTCGGCAAAGGATTTGCCGTATTGGAGGTCGCGCGGGCGATCCTTCGCTTCGCTGGGAGTGTTGGCGTCTTGCGCGTTGGTCACCGTTCAATTGCCTCCGTGCCTTGCGGCTATATTGGATCGGGGCGGCGGAGGCGATGCGCTTTGTTTCCCGCCTTGGTGGTCCGTTGGCCTTGCCCCGCCCGTTTCGTCGTTGTTCTTTTGGTGTCGATAAGATAAACCAGGTACAGCCCATTTCGTAGCTCGGCGGCGATAGTCGGCACCACCCTTGTTGAAGCGCTTATGCGAATGCCACGCTGGTTTTGTCGCTGGCGCGCGACCTTGCCCGGTCGCAGCCGTCTTCCAACGCACGGGTATTGGGCTATACATGAATAGCGTGGAACGCCCTGTTCCGCGCTCAACTTAAAAGGGAGAAATGAAAATGGACATCAAGCCTCTTGTTGTCGTCGTCTTTTCCGCGTCGTTCCTGGTGGGCTTCGCACCGCAGGCCCTGGCTGTGCAGCCGCAAATCCCCACGCTACAGGTATGCAATCAATCGGCCGCTGTCGGCAAGGGCGTGGTCAAGATCGATAGCCGTGTCGATTCCTCGCATACCGGCTCATTCGATATCGCGGTCGAGCTGAAGTGCAGCCCGGACAATCCGGGATACCCGGCCGGTTCGATTCAAATCAATAACCTAAGCATGTCCGATTCGATCGTCCAGGGCAGCATCGTCAGCACATCGATCGAGCAATTGACCACGACCGGAAAGCACACGCCGACCTTGTACGTCAACGGCCGCTGCACCGCCCGGGGTGTCGTCGGCTGCCGCTTTTGGCTCATGATCGCCGATAACCGCCCGAGCCCGGAAAAAGGCACTCCGGACGTGGTTGGCTTTTTGGTATTCAACGGCGCGGGGCAGCGCGTCGCTTATGGCACCGGGCCTGTGATCAAGGGCGACCTCAAAGTCGCGCCAACGTCGGACTAGCCGTTTCGGGCACGACGCGCGGCGATCCGCTAGCGGCCGTTGCGCTGGCCGGCGAACAAGCCGGCCGGCTGTGGCATACTGACAGGGGCCTTGAGCCCCTGTTTTTACTTGTAGCGAAGAGATCGAGTAGATGAAACGACCCAAGACCGTCGACGAGTATGTCGACCTGGTGCACCAGGCGGTGTACGAGATCGACGAGTTCCGCACCAGTATGGACTACGAGCCGGAGAACGCCGAGATGTTCGGCCCTTTCATCGAGCAGCTCGATGGCATGGTCCGTAAGGTTTACGACGATATGATCGGCGGCAAGTACGAATGGGGCATGGGCGAAGATCTGCCCTATATGCCCTTGGTGGTGAAGTTCGGCCGTTTGATTCCATTCCAGCGTTTGCTGATCACTATCAACGAAACTCACAAGAACGGACTCGACATTGGGTAAGCTGCTCTTCTGGTTGTTGGTCGGCGTTGTCTTCGTCGCCTGGTTCAAGGCGTCGAAGCGGAAGCGTCGGGTTCCACCGCCGTCTACGCCGGGCGTGGAGGACATGGTGCGTTGCCAAGTCTGCGGCGTGAATCTGCCCCGCTCCGAGGCGATCATGAGCCGTGGCCGCTTCTATTGCTGCCCGGAGCATCGCGAGCAAGACCGCGGCTAGCGTGACCATAGCGGTCAATCTGCCCGAAAGCTTCTGGCGCTCGTTGCGCCACCTCAACCAGTACCGCCTGTTTCTCGCGTTCAGCGTCACCATCGGCGCTTGGGCCTTCCCGCAGTACGCGCCGATCGACGAGGACGACCTTCAACTCTTCCTCGCGAGTGGCGTGCTATATGGCACCGTAGCGATTTTGCTGGCCGGCATGGAGCGGGCGCGGCAATTCGATTTTGACCGTCAGCTCATGGTTCAGGTCGGCGTGGATATCGTCGCGATCAGTTGGTTGATGCATCTGAGCGGCGGCATCCTCGGGGGCCTAGGCCTATTGTTGATCGTCCCCGTCGCGGCATCGGGCATGTTGCCGGCAATGCGGGCGGTCCTGGTTGCGGCCTCGGTCGCAACGCTGCTGCTGCTGCTCGAGCAACTATGGCGGTCCCTGGGCGTGGGTTCCGTGCTTGGCAGCTTTGTGCGCACGAGTTTGTTGTCGATCGGTTTGTTTGCCGTTGCGGTGTTCTCCCATGCCCTGGCTCGCGGTGCCCGCACGGCCGCCGAGCTGGCCGGGGAAAAGGGCCGTCAAGTCGAACATCTGGCCCGGATCAATGCCCGCGTGATTCAAGAACTGCCCTTTGGCGTGTTGGTGGTCGATAGCCGCGGTGCGGTGTTGTTGGCCAACTCCCAAGCCGAAGAGCAGTTGCGCGGTAATTTTCATGTGGACTGCACCTTGGGACACTGCTCGCCCTATCTGGCCGAGCTGTGGACAAGCTGGCGCCGTGAGGGCAAGGCCCAAACCTATCCGTTCCAGGTCGCACAGACGCGTCTGCGGGCACGCTTTATCGAATTGGAACCGGAGCGGCAAGCCGGGGCGATTGTCGTGATCGAAGATGTCACCGAGCTGGAGGCGGAGGCCCAGCGCATGAAACTGGCGGCCTTGGGCAGGCTCACGGCAAATCTGGCGCACGAGATTCGCAACCCCTTGTCGGCGGTCAACCATGCCGCCCAACTGCTGAAGGAGGGACAGGGGCCCGAGGTGCAGGGGCGGCTGTGCAAGATCATCGAAGACAATGCCCAACGTCTGAGTTGGTTGGTCGATGACGTGTTGAGCCTGAATCGGCGCGATCGTCTCGATCAGGAGACGCTAAACGTGGCCGATAGCCTCGCTGCCTTCGTCGAAGAATTTCAGCGCAACGAACAGGTGCCGGACGGGGCGATCCGGTTAGAGATCGAGGCCGGTACCGTGGTCGGTTTCGATCGCATGCATCTCCAGCAGATTTTATGGAATCTTTGCCGCAACGCTTGGCATTATTGCAGCAAGGGGCCGGCTAGCATCCGAATCGCGGCACGAGGGGCAGCGACAAAGGTGGATATCGACATCTTCAACGACGGGCCGCCGGTCGATGCCGGCTTGCGAGAGCATTTGTTCGAGCCCTTCTACACGACCAATCAGCAAGGTAGCGGCCTGGGCCTGTATATCTCCCGCGAGCTGGCTGAGGCCAACCGGGCCCGTTTGCGCTATGTCGAACACCCCGGCGGGGCCCTGTTTCGTCTAAGCTGTCAACTGTCGCCCCATTGAGACTGGCAATATGACCATCCCGACCGTGTTGATTGTCGACGACGAGCCCGACTTGCTCGATCTGGTTGAGCTGACTTTGGCGAATATGGGGCTGAACGCCGAGCGGGCCAAGGATGTGGCGGCAGCGAAGGCGCAGATTGCGCGCAAACATTTCGATCTGTGCCTGACCGATATGCGGTTGCCGGATGGCGATGGCCTGGAGATCGTGCGCCATGTCGCCGAAGTGAGCCCGAGCACGCCACCTTCTTACGCAT
>JAJZTV010000130.1 GCA_021847385.1 Pseudomonadota bacterium
TGGGCTTCGGCCACCGGGTGTACAAGAACATGGACCCGCGCGCGGCGATCATGCGCGAGACCTGCCACGAGGTGCTGAACGAGCTGGGCCTGAACGACGACCCGCTGTTCAAGCTGGCGCTCAAGCTGGAGACGATCGCGCTGGAGGACGACTACTTCGTCAAGAAGAAGCTCTATCCCAACGTCGATTTCTATTCCGGCATCGTCATGCGCGCGATGGGCATCCCCAATTCCATGTTCACCGCGATCTTCGCCCTGGCCCGCACCGCCGGCTGGACCGCGCAGTGGATGGAGATGATCTCCAGCCCCGAGCACAAGATCGCCCGGCCGCGCCAGCTTTACGTCGGCGCGGCGCGGCGCGACTTCGTACCGGTCGACAAACGGAAGTAAACATGGACCCGCGCGGCGAGGCCTATTACGCGGGCAGCGCCGAATATCTGGCGGCGCTGGAGGCGCGCGCGCAGACGCCGGCACCGCCACCGGCAAAGCCCGCCGGCCCGGCCGTCGGCGACCTGACCCGGTTGCAGTGCAACGCCGGCCAGGTCGGCGTGCTGCAACTGATCAACGCCTATCGCTTTCACGGCTTTCGCGCCGCCGATCTCGACCCGCTCAAGCGCCTGAATCAAGACCCGTTGCCCGAGCTGGACCCGGCCAACTACGGCCTGACCGCGGCCGACCTCGATCTCGAATTCGACACCGGCTCGCTGGCCGGGCCGCCGCGCGACACGCTGCGCGGCATCCTGGCCCGGCTACGCAAGGCCTATTGCGGTACCTTGTCGGCCGAGTACATGCACATCCGCAGCACCGAGCAAAAGCGTTGGCTGCAGGCGCGGCTGGAGCCGGATGCGTTGGAACAGGCATTTTCCGAAGAGCGCCGACGCTGGCTGCTCAAGCAACTGACCCTGGCCGAGACCCTGGAAAAGTTGATCCATACCCGCTTCGTCGGCCAGAAGCGGTTCTCGCTGGAAGGCGCCGAGTCGCTGATTCCCTTGCTCAATTACTTGGCCGAGTGCGCGGCGCGCAGCCAACTGCAGGAGATCGGCCTGGGCATGGCCCATCGCGGCCGGCTCAATGTGCTGCACAACGTGCTCGGCCGCTCGGCCTTGGCGCTGTTCGCCGAGGGAGCCAATCTGGCCTCGGAGGGCGCCTCGACCGGCGACGTGAAATACCACTTGGGCTATGCCCGCGAGGTGGACACCGCGGCCGGCAGCATCCGCATCGCGCTGGCGTTCAACCCCTCGCACCTGGAAATCGTCAACCCGGCGGTGCAAGGCTGGGTGCGGGCGCAACAGCAAAAGCGCGGCGATCTGGACGGCGGCCAGGTGATGCCGGTGCTGATCCACGGCGACGCCGCCTTCGCCGGCCAGGGCGTGGTGATGGAAAGCCTGGCGATGTCGGCCACGCGCGGTTTTTCTACCGGCGGCACGCTGCATATCATCGTCAACAACCAGATCGGCTTCACCACCTCGGACCCGCGCGACACCCGTTCCAGCCTGTATTGCACCGACGTGATGAAGATGGTGGAAGCGCCGGTGCTGCACGTGAACGGCGACGACCCCGAGGCGGTGCTGAAGGCCGTGCGCATCGCGCTCGATTACCGCATGGCCTTCCGCCGCGACATCGCCATCGACCTGCTCTGCTACCGCCGCTTGGGCCACAACGAGCAGGACGAGCCGATGGTGACCCAGCCCTTGATGTACCGGAAGATCCGCAATCTGGCCGGCACCCGTGCGCTGTATGCCCAGCGTCTGCAAGACCAGGGCCTGCTGCGGGCGGAGGAGGGCGAGGCCCTGATCGAGGCCTGCAAGCAGGAGATCGAGGCCATGCCGGCCGCGCAAGACCGGCCCTATACGCCGTACATCGCCGATTGGCGGCCCTATCGCGGCAACGATTGGCGCGCCGAGGCCGACACGGCGGTAGCGGTCGAACACCTGAACGAGCTGGGCTTGCGTATTGCGCACGAGCCGGCCGATTTCACGCTGCACCCGCGCGTGATCATGGTCATGCAAAGCCGGCGCCAGATGGCCGAGGGCGGCCTGCCGCTGGATTGGGGCATGGCCGAGGCCCTGGCCTTCGCCAGCCTGTTGACCGAAGGCCATGGCATCCGGCTGACCGGCCAGGACTCGGGCCGCGGCACCTTCTTCCACCGCCATGCCGTGCTGCACGACCAGCAGCGCGAACGCTGGGATGCCGGGGTTTATATCCCCTTGCAAAACCTCGGCCGCGAGCAGGCCCACTTCCTGGTGGTCGACTCCTTGCTGTCGGAAGAAGCGGTGCTCGGCTTCGAATACGGTTATGCCAGCTCGGCGCCGAACGAGCTGGCGATCTGGGAGGCGCAGTTCGGCGATTTCGCCAACGGCGCCCAGGTGGTGATCGACCAGTTCATCGCCGCCGGCGAGGCCAAGTGGGGCCGCTTGAACGGCCTGGTGCTCTATCTGCCGCATGGCTACGAGGGCCAGGGGCCGGAACATTCCTCCGCTCGGATCGAACGTTTCTTGCAAATGGCGGCCGAGGACAACATCCAAGTCGTGCAGCCCAGCCTGCCGGGCCAGTTGTTCCATCTGTTGCGCCGGCAGGTTCGCCGGCCCTATCGCAAGCCGCTGATCTGCTTCACGCCGAAGAGCTTGCTGCGCCATCCCGATTCCACGTCCAGTCTGGCGGACTTGGCGCACGGCCGTTTCCAAGCCGTGTTCGGCGAGGCCGATGCCGCGATCGATGCCGCCAAGGTGACGCGGCTGGTGTTCTGCAGCGGCCGGGCCTATTTCGACTTGGCGAACGCCCGGAAGGAAGGGGGGCTGCAACATGTCGCGATTCTTCGCATCGAGCAGTTCTATCCCTTGCCGGATGTGGAGATCAAGGCGGAACTGGCGCGTTATCCCAATGCGGCCGAGATCGTCTGGGCCCAGGATGAGCCGAAGAATCAAGGGGCGTGGCGCTTCATGGCCTATCATCTGCGCCAGTTGAGCGGCAAGCCGGTGCACTATGCCGGCCGGCCGGAATCGGCCTCGCCCGCCACCGGCTATCACAGCGTGCACAAGCAGCAGTTGGACGATCTGATCGCGGCGGCGCTCGGCGCTGCCTGATCCCAGGTAGGGTGCACTTTGTGCACCCTGCATCGGTGCACGGAGTGCACCCTACGGGGCGAACACGATCCCGACTTTCAAGCCCCGGCCGCTGGCGCCGGCCAAGAGTCGAAGTTCCGCGCCGTGCGCCTCGGCGATGCGTTGGACGATGGACAGGCCGAGCCCGCTGCCTTCCTCGCCGGTGCCGAGCACGCGGTAGAAGCGTTCGCGCACCTGCGCCCGTTCCGCCTCCGGGATGCCGGGGCCGGTATCGATCACCCACAGTGCAATGCGGCCCTGGTCGCGGCCGATCTCGACGCGCACGGTGTCGCCTTTGCCGCTGTAGCGTACGGCATTGTCCAGCAGGTTTCTGAGCAGGATTCGCAGCCAAGCGGCTTGCGCGGAAACTTGGCCTTCTTCGCCATCGGCGAGTTCGATGCCGACGCCCTTGGCCAATGCCTGTGGCGCCAGCTCGGCCAGCACTTCACGGGCCAAGTTCCGCAGGGAGACGGTTTCCATCGGCGCGTTGCCGGCGGCGTCGATGCGGGCCAGGGTGAGCAACTGTTCGACCAGGTGGGTGGCGCGGTCGCACCCTTGGATCGCGGCGAGGAGGGCACGATTGCGCTCGGCCTCGTCGTTGGCGCCGAGCGCGACCTGGGCCTGGGCGCGAATGCCGGCCAGCGGCGTGCGCAATTCGTGGGCGGCATCGGCGGTGAAGCGGCGCTCCTGTTCCAAGGAGCGGCCGAGGCGGACAAACAGGGCATTCAGCCGCTCGATCAGCGGCCGGGTCTCGGCCGGATGGTGGCCGCTGTCGATGGGCGAGAGATTGTTCGGCTCGCGTGCGGCAACTTGCGCGGCCAGGGTGTCCAAGGGGCGCAGGCCGCGGCGCACGGCCAACCAGATCAGGGCGGCCAGCACGGGCAGGCCGAACAGCAGCGGGCGCAGCAGGTTTTCGGCCAGCTCGACGGCGAGCTTGTCGCGGATGTCGAGCCGCTCGCCAACGTGGATCTGGATATGGCGCTCGGCATCGCGGGTAGAGTAGACCCGCCAGCGTTGGCCGTCGATTTCACGTTCGCTAAAGCCTTCGGTCCGGTCGGCGAGCGCCGTGGCGGGGGCATGCAAGGAATGCAGGCGCAGCTCGCCATCCTGCCAGATTTGAAAAGCGACCTTGCGGGCATAGTGGCCGGCATTCGGGGTGTGTTCCAGATCGAACTCTTCGTCCAGTTCGTGTGTGGCCTGGGCCACCAGCAGCGAGGCCGCCTGGGCAAGGTGGGCATCGAGCAGATCGTCGAACTCGGCGCGGGCATCGCGATAGGTCAGCCAGGCGGTGCCGAGCCAGACGGCGACGATGGCGGCCAATGCCAGCAGGACCAGGCGCGCGCGCAAGGATAGGCCGTGCTTAATCATGCGGGTCTTTGCGAATGAGGTAACCGACGCCGCGCACCGTCTCGATCAAGCCGGCATCGAGCTTGCGGCGTAGGTGATGGACATAGACCTCGACCGTGTTGCTCTCGATCTCCTCGCCCCAGGCATAGAGGGCCTCTTCGATCTGGCTACGGGTGAGCACGCGGCCGGCATTGAGCAGCAGCGCGTGCAGCAAGGCGAATTCGCGGGCCGAGAGCTCCACCGCTTGGCCTCGGTAATGCACCCGATGGCCGGCCGGGTCGAGTTCGACCCCTTGTGCCTTGAGCATCGGCGCGGGTTGGCCGCCGGCGCGGCGGATCAGCGCGCGCAACCGGGCAGCGAGCTCGCCCATGTCGAAGGGTTTCACCAGATAGTCGTCGGCGCCGGCATCGAGCCCTTGGATACGGTCTTCGATCGCGTCGCGGGCGGTGAGGATCAGCACCGGTGTGTGGTCATTCCTGTTGCGCAACCGGCGCAGCACGTCCAGACCGGAACGCTTGGGTAGGCCAAGGTCGAGCACCAACGCGGCATAGGTCTCGGCATCGAGCGCACTGTCGGCAGCCACACCGTCGCGCACCCAGTCGGCGGCATAACCGGCTTGGCGCAGGCCGTTTTGCACGGCATCGCCGAGCAGGGCGTCGTCCTCGACTACCAGCAGGCGCATGCTCGATGGCCCTTCATTCAGTCGCGCTGTTCGGATTGGACGTGACTGCCACTGTCCGTCGGCGGCACGGCGATGTCGGGGTAGATGATCCAAAAACTCGCTACTGCCGCCGCCAGTAATAGCCCAATCAGCGCATGGCTGCGTCGGATGCCGCTGCCGGCCGCGCCCAGCTTGTAGCCGGTGACCATCGCCCGGGCGAGGTTTTCCCGGTGTTGTAGGCTGCCTAGCGCCACGCCGGCAATATGCGCGAAGACCAAGATGAGCATGGCCTGGGCGCCGGCCTCGTGGATCTCTTCGACCCATCCGTTGGCCAAATCGTAGTCCAGCGCGATGCCGGAGGCTGCGCTGAACAGACCCAGGCCGAGCAGGCCGAAGATCGCCAACGCGCCGGCCGGGTTGTGGCCTAGGTAATGCTTGGGTCGGCTGGCCAGCATGGATTTGAGATAGGCCAAGGTTTCGGCTGGGCTGAACAGAAAGGATTTGAATCGGGCATAACGGCTGCCGGCCAGGCCCCAGAGCAGGCGGAAGCCGATCAGGCCGAACAGCGCATAGCCGAAGGCGTTGTGGGCGAGTCGCCAGTGTTCGGATTCGGCCGTGAGCCAGCCACCGAGGAAGCTGACGGCCAGCAGCCAGTGGAAGATACGGGTCGGGAAGTCCCAGACAAGAACCTTGGAGACGTTTTGCATGGTCTTTAATCCTATTTCGGTAGTCGTAGATTGCGTTCGCTAAAGTCGCCGGATTCGGCCGTGCGGTGGCAGGCTGCGCAATTCGAAGGGTTCTTCACGCGGCTATCTTTCCACAACCGGGCCGGAACTTCATCATGCTCGTGCCGAAACCAAGCGGTCTCGGTAATGCGTAGCAACGATTTGCCGTCTTTATCGATCGCCGGCCGACGGCCGGCGTGGGCCGTCAGGAAGTTCAGAATTTCAGATCGGAA
>JAJZTV010000131.1 GCA_021847385.1 Pseudomonadota bacterium
GGCGTCGGCCGGGCCGAGGTCGTAGCTGATGCGGATAGCGCCCATCACCTGCTTGTCGCTGTTCGGGTGGCATTGCAGGCAGTTGATGCCGCGGGTGTTGGTGCTGGCGACGACGGGGGTCACCATGGTCAACTGCCGGCCATTGCCGGTTTTCTCGATGAGCACCACCTCCTCGCCCTTGAGCGCGCGCCGGTCGAGTTCATCGGCCGGGGCCTCTTCCGGCAGGCCGGGGCCATACATCTCCTTGACCTTGTCGCCACGGATCACCCGGGCGGCACGGATGTTCTTCTGTTCCAGCATGGCCTTGTGCAAGTCGCCGCGCTGGGCCATGCCACCGGTGAGCATCAGCTTGTTCAGGCCGTCGAAATAGCCGTCGGCGATGGTACGGGTTTCGTCGGCGACGAAGACTTCGGTGAGATTGCGTGTGCTGTAGTGAGAGTAGATCAGGCCGGCGGCGAGCTGTAAGACGAAGCCCAGGGCCACGACCCCCAGCACCTTGGCGGCAACGGTGCTGTTAATGAGATGCAACAATCTTCTCATCCTGCTCTCCTCCACCTTGCGGTGTCGTATTGTTCAAATAGTTTTTTTACTATAGCGCTAAGTTAAGCGTGCGCGGCAACAATCTCTTGCCAGCGTTTTTCCAGTCGCTTGACCGAAACCGGTTCAGGGGTCTTCAACTCCTGGGCGAATAGACTGATGCGCAGTTCTTCCAGGCGCCAGCGGAAGTCCTCCATCTCCGGCGTGCTGCCGCTCGCCGCTTGCAAGCGCTGTTGGCGGGCGCGCCAGGCGGCGAGCAGGCCGGCCATGGTCCGCAGGTTTTGGCCATCGCGCGCGGGGTTTTTGGCCAGCTTCTCCAGGCGCTTTTCCATGCCGCGTAGATAACGGGGCAACTGTGCCAGACGTTGCGGCGCGAGCACAGAGACGAAGTACGGAAATACCAGTTCCTTCAGTTGCCCTTGCATGTCGGCCACGGCCTCGCGTGACACCGACGGCCGGGCCAAGGCCTGGCTCAAACTGTGGGCGTGGCTCAGGCATTCGGCGGCCAGGCGCGCAGTTTCTCGGGCATGCTCGGCCAGCCTGGGCCGGGCGGCCTGGGCGGCGCTCTCGAACACGGTCTGACTGCGCAGCTCGGCGGCATCCACCGGCAGGCTGGCGCGGGCGGCGCTGTAGAGCACGTCGCGCAGCAGGCCGTCGCAGCTCAGGCCTTTTTCCAGCAAGCCATAGTGCATGCAGGCACCCTTCAGCCGCGCGGCCAGGTCCTTCTCGGTCTGCTTCAGCAGATCGGGGAAGGCGAGCCAGAGCAGGCGACAGACGCCGCGGCGATGGCGCTCCTGCGCGGTCTGCACGCTGTCGGCGAAGCGCAGTTCCACTTTGCCTTCCACCTCGACCAGGGCGGGGAAGGCCGCCAGCTTGCGCGGGCCTTGGCTCACCTCCACTTGGGTAGGCAGATCGCCGAAGTCCCAGCGGCTGACGCTGTCGCGTTCCAGGCCGCTGGTGGCCTGTTGCGCTTGCCGGCTGGCCTCGGCCCCGAGTTTCTGCCGCAGCGTGGCGAGGTCGCGGCCCTCGCCCAGGATGCGGTTGGCCTCGTCCAGCACCCGGTAATTCATCTGCAGATGGGCCGGCAGTGTCTCCTCGCGCCAAGCATCGCGCGGGATGCCTACGCCGGTGCTCTTGTGCAGGAAGGCCGAGAGGGCTTCGATCAAGCTGCCCGTCTGCGATGCGGCGGCGAGCGCCTCGGTCGCGGCCCGCGCGTATTCCGGCACCGGCACGAAGTTGCGCCGTAGTTGTTGTGGCAACGCCTTGAGCAAGGCGGTGATCTTTTCTTCCAGCAAGCCCGGTACCAGCCAGTCGCCACGTGCGGCGGGCACTTGGTTCAGTGCGGCCAGCGGCACCAGCAGGGTCACGCCGTCGTCGGCCTCGCCCGGCTCGAAGCGATAAGACAAAGCGAAGCGTACGCCGGACAGGTCGAGTGCGCGCGGGAAGTCGGCAGTGTCGGCGCCACGTTCCTTGAGCAAGGCCGCCCGTTCGAGGAACAACAGGCGCGGCGACTTCGCCTCGGCCTCGCGCCGCCATTGCTCGAAGTCGCGGCCGTTGTGGATGCCTTCGGGGATGCGGGCATCGAACCAGGCATACAGTGTCGCCTCGTCCGGGATCAGGCGCGGGTTGCGGGCGCGGTGGGCGAGGTCTTCGATCTCTTGCCGCAGCTTGGTGTTGTGGGCGAAGAAGGGCGCGCGGGTTTCGTACTCGCCCTCGACCAGGGCTGCGCGGATGAAGAGCTCGCGGCACAGCGCGGGGTCGAGCGGGCCGTAGTGCACCTTGCGGCCGGCCACCACCGGCAGGCCATACAGCGTGGCCCGCATTGCGGCGGCGACATGGGCCGGGCGCTTCTCCCAATGTGGCTCGCTGTAGGAAATCTTCAGCAGGTGCCGGGCGGCATGTTCGATCCACTGCGGTTCGACCCGGGCGACGGTGCGGGCATAGATGCGCTTGGTCTCGACGATCTCGGCCGCCATCAGCCACTTCGGTTTTTTCTTCACGCCCGAGCCGGGGAAGATCAGAAACTTCATGTCGCGGGCGCCGAGGTAGACGTTGTCCTCGGTCAAAAAACCCAGATTGCCGAGCAGGCCGGGCAAGAGGGCCTGATGCAAGGACGCGTAGTCGGCCGCCTGCTCGTTCACCCGCCAGCCCATCTCCTTCACCATCGTCGCGAGCTGGTGGTGCACGTCGCGCCATTCGCGCACGCGCAGGTAGGAGATAAATTCGCGCTTGAGCTGATCGCGGAACTGCTTGTTCGATTTGCGGTGGGCGTCAAGCTCGTTGATGTGGCGCCAGAGATTGAGCTGGGCGATGAAGTCGGAGTTCTCGTCGGCGAAGCGCTTGTGCTTTTCGTCGGCGGCCTGGGCCTGTTCGTGCGGCCGCTCGCGCGGGTCTTGCGAGGTGAGCGCGGCGGCGATGACCAGCATCTCGGCCAGGCAGGCCTTCTCCCGCGCCGCGATCAACATGCGGCCGATCTTGGGGTCGAGCGGCAGTTGCGCCAGCTGCTGGCCGATTTGGGTCAACCGGTTGGCCTCGTCGATGGCGTTGAGTTCCTGCAGGAGCTGGTAGCCGTCGCGCACGCGCTTGGGCTCCGGTGCATCGAGGAAGGGAAAGGCCTCGATCTCGGGCAGGCCGAGCGCTTTCATCCTCAGAATGACGCCGGCCAGCGACGAGCGCAGTAGTTCCGGCGTGGTGTAGCGCGGCCGTGAGGCGAAATCGGGCTCCTCGTAGAGCCGGATGCAGATGCCGGCGGCGACCCGGCCGCAGCGGCCGGCGCGCTGGTTGGCCGAGGCCTGGGCGACCTTCTCGATCTTGAGCTGCTCGATCTTGTTGCGCAGGGAATAGCGCTTGACCCGGGCCAGGCCGGTGTCGACCACATAGCGGATACCGGGCACGGTGAGCGAGGTCTCGGCCACGTTGGTCGCGAGCACGATGCGCCGCGTCGCGTGCGACTGGAAGATGCGTTCCTGCTCGGCCACCGACAGCCTGGCATAGAGCGGCAGGATCTCGGTACCCGGCGGGTGGTGCTTGCGCAGGGCCTCCTGCGCCTCGCGGATCTCGCGCTCGCCGGGCAGGAAGACCAGCACGTCGCCCGGGCCTTCGCGCGCCAGCTCGTCGACCGCGTCGAGCAAGGCCTGGTTGAAGTCGGTGTCGACCTCTTCGTCGGCCTTGCGGTTGCCACCCCCACCCCGGCCCTCCCCCGTCGAGGGGGAGGGGGAAAATACACCTCCCCCCTTGACGGGGGGAGCTGGGGTGGGGGGTGGCGAGGTCGGGGCGATCGGACGGTAGCGCACCTCGACCGGATAGGTCCGCCCCGACACCTCGATCACCTGGGCGCCACCGAAATACTCGGCGAAGCGTTCGGCCTCCAGCGTGGCCGAGGAGATGATCAGCTTCAGCTCGGGCCGGCGCGGCAGCAGGGTCTTGAGGTAACCCAACAGGAAGTCGATGTTGAGGCTGCGCTCGTGCGCCTCGTCCAGGATCAGGGTGTCGTAGTTGCGGAACCCGGGATCGGACTGGGTCTCGGCCAACAGGATGCCGTCGGTCATGATCTTGATCCGCGTGGCTGCGCTCACTTGGTCGTGGAAGCGCACCTGGTAGCCGACGAAGTCGCCCAGCTTGCCCTTCATCTCCTCGGCGATGCGGTTGGCCACGCTGCGGGCGGCGATGCGCCGGGGCTGGGTCATGCCGATGCGGCCGGTCGTGCCGCGGCCGGCGAGCAGCGCAATCTTGGGCAGTTGCGTGGTTTTGCCCGAGCCGGTCTCGCCGCAGACGATGATCACCTGGTGCGCGGCTATCGCAGCGGCGATTTCCTCGCGCTTGGCGGAGACGGGCAGTTGTTCGGGGAATTCCAACGGGGGGAGGGCGGGGACGTTCATAAGGCCGATTTCAAGACTGGCGCAATCATACCAGTACCGCGCCAAGCCGCGTCAGCTCTGCAATACAGGCCATCGGCCGGCCACTGCGACAATCGGTCGCATTCTGCCGCAAGGGTGGCTTCTCTAGCATGCGCCGGGTCGATAACAAGATTGAGGAAACCATGCGCATCCATCCGCTCATCGCGGCCTTGATGGCCGTTTACGCTTGTTCCGCCTTGGCCCAAGAAGCCACGCTGAGCGAAGTCACCGTCACCGGCACGCGCGAGGGCCAGGCCCTGGCCGAGACGCCAGCTAGCATCGGCATCATCAAGGGCGATGCCATCGGGCAAGGCAAACCCAGCCACCCGTCACAGATCATGGGCCAGGTGCCTGGCGTCTGGGTCAACGTCACCGGCGGCGAAGGCCATATGACGGCGATTCGCCAGCCGCTGACCACCAACCCGGTCTATCTCTATCTGGAAGACGGCGTGCCGACGCGGTCGACCGGTTTCTTCAACCACAATGCGCTGTATGAGATCGATCTGCCGCAGGCCGGCGGCATCGAAGTGAGCAAGGGGCCGGGTACGGCGCTCTATGGTTCCGACGCGATCGGCGGCGTGATCAACGTGTTGACCAAGACCCCGCCCAGCCAGCGCGAGTTCAACGCTTCGGCCGAGGCCGGCAGCTACGGTTGGGGCCGGTTGCTCGTCGACGGTGGCGACGCCTATGCGCACGATGCCTGGCGCGGCAGCCTGAACTTGACCCGCACCGATGGTTGGCGCGACGCCACCGGTTACGACCGTCAGGCCGGCACGCTGCGCTGGGACCGCGACCTCGGCGGCGATGCCCTGCTGAAGACCGTGCTGGCCTTCTCCAATATCGATCAACAGACCGCAGGTAGCTCGACCCTGACGCGGAACGATTATCTGCACGATCCGACCAAGAGCTACACCCCGATCTCCTACCGCAAGGTCGGCGCGCTGCGATTGTCCTCCGCCTACGAGCGCGAGCAGGGCGATACCCTGGTGTCGGTGACGCCCTATCTGCGCGACAACAGCATGGAGCTGCTGGCCAACTGGTCGCTGTCCTACGACCCTACGGTCTACACCACGGCCAACCGTTCCATCGGTGTGCTGGCCAAATGGCGGCGCGATTTTGCGCCGATGCGCACCCGCCTGATCGCCGGCATCGACCTCGATGTCAGCCCTGGTTCCCGCGAAGAGAACCGCCTGGCCACGTTGGATACCACCGGCGCCGGCGTGAGCAAGGTCTATCGCGGCTATTCGGTCGGCCGCCGGGTCTACGATTACGACGTCACCTTCGTCGGCGCCTCGCCCTATGTCCACGGCGAGTTCTCGCCGGCCGAGCGGCTGCGCGTGACCGGCGGTTTGCGTTACGACAATCTGCGCTACCAATTCGACAACAACTTCGCGGCCAGCGCCGTGGCCGCCTCGACCCGCGAGAACGGCGGTGCAGCGGTGACGCGCTACTACGGCCAGGCCGCCGATGGCACGGTCAGCTATAACCACCTGAGCCCGAAGCTGGGCGCGACCTATGCGCTGACCCGGCAGGCCGATCTCTATGCCTCGTACAACCACGCCTTTCGCGCG